>NZ_JBKFAX010000009.1:0-260591 GCF_053345865.1 Mycobacterium sp. C31M
GGTTACACCGATGCCCCGACTCTGGCTCTGGGTTGCGGACCGGACAACCTGCTGGCCGAACTGGGCTGGACCACCAAGATCGACCCCACCACCGGCCGCACCCACTGGTACCCACCACCACTCATGGACACCGGACAAGACACCATCAACCACCACTTCCACCCCGAAGAACTCCTCGGGAAGTTCCCTGGCGGACACGATGACGCCAAAGAACCACCCGGACCGCCGAACGAATAGCGGTGGTCCGGGTGCACAATGACGCTCAATGGACGTCTTCTGGGATTGGATGTGGAGCAGACACGCCAACGTCCTGACTTGGTACATCCGGCCGCTGTGCCTGTTGCCGCTGGCCTGGTTCGCCTACCGGCGTAGCGGCTGGGGGATCGCGGCGGCGCTGGTCGCGCTGGAGGTGTCCAGCATGGCGTGGTTCCCCGCTCCGGCGGCCCGACCCGAAGGTGCTGGAGTTTCTGGCATTCGAGCAAGACTGGCTGAGCGGCGACTGGACAGCAGGCAAGGTGGTGATGACGCTGCTGGTGCCGTTGGCGCTGACCGCTTACTGTGCCGCCTTCTGGCACAGATCACTGGTGTGGGGACTGGTGGTGCTCAACGTAATGGCCTTCGCGAAGTTGGCCGGGGGCGTGCTCGCCGGATCGGGCACCTGCTGGGCGATGATCGTGCCCGCATTGGGGGGGCTGGTCATCGGCGATCTGGTGATCGTTGCGACGCTGCTCTGGAACCGGCGTCGAACTCGGCGATTTGTGGAGTCTTTGCCGGAATGAGTCCGGGAAAGACTCCCAAATCGCGGCGGATCAGCCCGCCTTGAGCCGGATCTTGAACCGCACGAGGGTCAGGTAAGCGACGCTCAGCCCGGCCAGCAGGGCCATGTCGAACCACCAAGCCGACGCGGTGTGCTCCCAGTGTGAGTCCTTCGGAGTCAACGGGCCGGGCACCAGGTGGGTCAGATCCACCGTCGAGGCCGAGGCCGCGAAACCCCAACGGGCGGGGGTGAACCAGGACAACTGGTCGAGCACCAGACGGTCGGTCACCGGGATCATGCCGCCGGAGAACACCAGCTGGCTCATCACCGCGACGACCAGCAGCGGCATGATCTGCTCACTGGACTTCGCAAGCGCCGACAGCAGCAGGCCCAGCATCGCCGAGGCAACCGTCGTCGCGGCCATCACCACGAACAACTCCGCCGTCGGCGGCAGGAAGGACACCGATCCCTGTGTCGGACCGCCCTTACCGAGCACCGCGATCGCCGTGACGATCGACGACTGGATGATCGCAAACACCGCGTAGATGCACACCTTGGCCATCAGATACGCCGTCGTCGACAGCCCGACGGCCTGTTCGCGGCGGAAGATGGCCCGCTCACCGATCAGGTCGCGCACCGTCAACGCGGTACCCATGAAGATGGCACCGACGTTGAGCAGCACCAGGATCTGGCCGGGCTCGTTGGGTGCGTCGCCCATCGGGTCGGGGATACCGAAGCCGACGGTGCCGGGCACCGACAGCGACAGCACACCCATGATGAACGGCAGCATCGCCAGGAAGGCGAAGTAGCCGCGATCGGAGACGATCAGTCGCATCTGCCGGCGCGCGATGGTGGAGAACTGCCTGCGCACACTGGTTTTCGCGGGCTTGCCCAGATCCCCGGGTTTCTCCGAGGCCTTGGCCTGCGGTGCGGGCCCGGTGCGGGCCAGGTAATTCTGATGCGAGGTGTCGGGATCGCCGGCGACCGAGGAGAAGATGTCGGCCCAGTTGGTGGTCCCCAGCTCGGGGCCGATCTGGCTCGGCGGACCGTAGAACGCGGTCTTGCCGCCCGGCGCCAGCAGCAGCACCTGATCGCACACGTCCAGGTAGGTCAGCGAGTGCGTCACCACCAGCACCACGCGGCCGGCATCGGCCAGCTGGCGCAACATCGTCATGACCTGACGGTCCAGCGCCGGGTCCAGACCCGAGGTGGGTTCGTCCAGGATCAGCAACGACGGGCCCGTGAGCAGCTCCAGGGCCACCGAGGCGCGTTTGCGCTGACCGCCGGAGAGCTTGTCGACCCGGGTCTCCAGGTGCTTGGTCATCTCGAGTTCCTCGAGCACCTGCATGACGACCCGCTCGCGGTCCTCTTTGGTGGTATCCGGCGGCAGCCGCAGTTCGGCGGCGTACATCAGCGCCTGCTTGACGGTCAGCTGACCGTGCACCACATCGTCCTGGGGCACCATGCCGATCCGGGAGCGCAGCGAGGCGTACTCGGCGTGGATGTCGTGACCCTCGAAGGTGACCGTGCCGCTGGTCGGGTGGGTCAGGCCGGCGACCTGCTTGGCGAAGGTGGACTTACCGGCACCGGACGGGCCGATGACCGCGGTCAGGGTGCCCGGCCGCGCGTCGATCGAGATGTTGTTGAGCAGCGTCTTGTTGCCCTCGATGGTCCATGTCAGGCCGCGGACCTCCAGACCACCGGTGCGGGTGGCGGCCTGGGTCTCCGAGCCGCGGACCAGGGTTCCGCCGGTGAACACCAGGTCGACGTTGCCGATGGTGACCACATCGCCCTCGCGCAGCACAGCGTCGTCGACTCGCTGGCCGTTGACGAAGGTGCCGTTGATGCTGCGGTTGTCGAGGATCTCGGTGCCGCCCGGCCCGGAGACCAGGGTGGCGTGATGACGCGAGGCCAGCACATCGGGGATGACGATGTCGTTGTCGGTGGCGCGACCGATCTTGATGCCGCCCGGCGGCACCTCCGCGGCCTTTCCGGGCCGCAGGATCTTGAGCATGCTCGTCGCCAGATTGTTCTCCGACGGACGGGACACCGCGGTCGGACCCATCTGGGTCTGCGCCGGGTCGGCAGGCGGGATGTAGGCCGGCTGCGAGCGCGACACCGGCTGCGGGGCGCTCTGGTAGGACTGCTGACCCGTCGGGTACGGCGGCTGACCGTACGGCTGGGTTCCGGTCGGGTAGTGCGGTTGCTGTTGCGGGCCGGACGGGTAGCGGGGCTGAGCCTGCGACGGACCGGTCGACCAGCCCGGCGGAGGAGGCGGAGCCTGCGGCGGTGCCGGCGGCTGGGTGGGCCAGGACGCACTCGGGCTGGGCCGCGGCGCGACCGGAACGGCCTGGGTCGGTGGTGGGGTGCCCACCGCGCCCTGGTGCCGACCGACCTCGAAGACCAGCTGCGGACCGTCCGGATTGCCGATGTTCAGGTGCTGGCCGTCGGCGATGTCCAGCGTCGGCATCCGTTGGCCGTTGACGTACATGCCGTTGAGGCTGCCGTTGTCGATGGCGATCCAGCGGCCCTGGTCGAAGCGCAGCACCAGGTGGGCGCGCGAGATCAACGGGTGGGCGATACGGACATCGGCACGCAGGTCGCGGCCGACGACGACGTCGTTACCTGCGGAGAAGGTGCGGGTCGATCCTTCGTACCGAACGGTCAGCGCGGGCGTTCCGGGGCGGCTCATCGCGTCCAACTGTATCGGGTGGCCGGTCAGGCCGGGATGTGCCACCTTGCGGTGTCAGTGATCTGTTGCAGCGCCGTGATCTGGCCGTCCCGGACAGAGATGACGTGGGCAAAGGCGGCGTGGACCGTCGATCGCTCATCGCGGGCGGTGCCCCGATAGGTCCCGAGCACCACGGCCACGTCGCCGTCGGGGCCTGCTGTCAGGAACTCCGACGGCACCACCTGCATCTCGTAGATCGCCGCGATCCGGGCCCACACGTCGAGGATCATCGCGTCACGCCCGCGGTGGGTACCACCCACATCGTGGGGCATCCCGGCACTCACCTCGCCCACGAAGTCGTCGGCGAGCAGTCCGGCGAGCGCCGCGCCGTCATTGTCGGCGAGTGCGCGGTAGAAGCGGTGGGCAACGGCGACAGGGTCCATGTATTAGAGATTAGTCTCTACTATAGGCTCGGGCAATGCCGCGGCCTGCTCGATACTCCGTCGATTCACTGCTGGACGCGGCGGCGGCACTGCTGGCTTCCGATGGCGCCGCGGCGGTCACGATGTCGGCCGTCGCCCGCGCCACCGGCGCGCCGAGTGGGTCCGTGTATCACCGGTTTCCGACGCGGGCCGCGCTGTGCGGCGCATTGTGGGTCCGCACCCAGGAGAGATTTCTCGCGGACTTGCTGCCGATCCTGACCGGGGATGCGGATCCGGCTCGCCGGTGTGTGGCCGGTGCGGTGCGCATCCTCGAGTGGTGTCGGCGGAACCCCATCGACGCGCAGGTCCTGTTGACCGGTCCGGCGGCCCTCGACATGGCGGATTGGCCCGAGTCATCGATGGTCCGACACACCAAGCTCCGGGACGGACTGCGTCAGGTGCTCGACGCCATCCCTGTGGACGCGGACCGGGTCCACGCCGCGCTGGTCGATGTACCCCACGCGATCGTCCGGCGGCATCTGATGGCCGGCCAGGTCATTCCCGACGGCGCCGACGCCATCGTTGCCGATTGCGCCCGCGCCCTCGTCGACGGCCGATCCTGAACGGTCAGATTGTCAGTACGTCCGGCGCGCCGGTGACCACGCAGTGGGTGTGGGAGTAGATGGTCGGCATGCACTTGTTGCAGTGCGTGCACAGCGACCGGACGCCCGCGTCGGCCTTGATCCGGTTGACCAGGTCGGGCTCGGCGAGCAGCGCGCGGCCCATCGCGACGAAATCGAAGCCCTCGGCCATCGCGGTGTCCATGGTCTCGCGGTTGGTGATCCCGCCCAGCAGGATCAGCGGCATCTGCAGCTCGGCACGGAACTGGCGGGCGTGGCGCAGCAGATAGGCCTCGCGGTAGGGGTACTCGCGCAGGAACTTCTTGCCGATCATCCGCATGCCCCAGCTGATCGGGGGTTTGAACGCACCGGCGAACTCCTTGAGCGGGGCATCCCCGTGGAACAGGTACATCGGGTTGACCAGGGAGCTACCCGCGGTCAGTTCGATCGCGTCCAGTCCGCCGTCTTCTTCGAGCCACTTGGCGGTCTGCAGGGATTCGTCGATCGGGATGCCGCCACGCACCCCGTCGGTCATGGTCAGTTTTGCGGTGACCGCGATCTGGCGGGCCCCATGGTTGTCGACGGCATCGCGCACCGCGCGCACCACCCCGCGGGCCACCTTGGCGCGGTTCTCCAGTGAGCCGCCGAATTCGTCGGTGCGCCGGTTGAGCATCGGGGACAGGAACGAGCTGGCCAGGTAGTTGTGGCCGAGGTGGACCTCGACGGCGTCGAAGCCGGCATCGATGGCCAGTCGGGCGGCGTTGGCGTGCGCGGCGATGACATCGCGGATGTCGTCCTTGGTGGCCTTGCGGGCGAAGCGCATCGACAGTGGGTTGAAGAACCGGATCGGCGCCAGCGCCGGTGCCTTGTTGGTACGGGCGTTGGCCACCGGTCCGGCATGGCCGATCTGGGCGCTGATCGCCGCACCCTCGCCGTGCACCGCGTCGGTGAGTCTGCGGAGCCCGGGGATGGCCTCCGGGCGCATCCAGATCTGCCAGCCGTCGGTGCGCCCGCCCGGCGCGACCGCGCAGTAGGCCACCGTCGTCATGCCGACCCCGCCGGCCGCGGGAAGCTGGTGGTACCTGATCAGATCATCGGTGACCAGCGCGTTCGGGCTGGCGGCCTCGAAGGTGGCGGCTTTGATGATGCGGTTACGCAGGGTCACCGGTCCGAGCTTGGCTTCGCCGAACACATCGGTGAACACTTTGGGCTGGGTGTTCATTCGGGTGAGCCTGCCACAATGTCTGTCGTGGCAGCGACGACATTGGACGGTAAGGCGACCCGCGACGAGATTCTCGAGGATCTCAAGGGCCGGGTGGCGAAACTGACGGCGGCGGGACGGACCCCCGGGCTGGGTACCATTCTGGTCGGCGACGATCCCGGATCGCAGGCCTATGTGCGCGGTAAGCACGCCGACTGCGCCAAGGTGGGCATCAACTCGATCCGCCGTGATCTGCCGGCCGATATCAGCCAGGCCACCCTGGACGAGACCATCGACGAGCTCAATGCCAACCCCGAGTGCACCGGGTACATCGTCCAGCTGCCGCTGCCCAAGCATCTGGACGAGAACGCGGCGCTGGAGCGCATCGACCCGGACAAGGACGCCGACGGTCTGCACCCGACCAACTTGGGCCGGCTGGTCTTAGGCAAGGAGGCCCCGCTGCCCTGCACCCCGCGCGGGATCGTGCACCTGTTGCGTCGCTTCGACGTCCCGATCGCCGGCGCGCACGTGGTGGTGATCGGCCGCGGTGTCACGGTGGGCCGGCCGCTCGGTCTGCTGCTCACTCGGCGTTCGGAGAACGCCACGGTGACGTTGTGCCACACCGGAACCCGTGATCTGCCGGAGCTGACGCGGCAGGCCGACATCATCGTCGCCGCAGTCGGTGTGCCGTACATGGTGACCGCGGACATGGTGAAACCCGGTGGCACCGTGGTCGATGTCGGTGTCAGCCGGGTGGAGGGCAGGCTGACCGGCGATGTGGCGCCCGACGTCTGGGATGTGGCCGGGCATGTGTCGCCGAACCCCGGTGGGGTGGGGCCGCTGACCCGGGCGTTTCTGCTGACGAATGTCGTGGAACGGGCGGAGCGTGACACCTAGAGAGTTCGCCCGCAAGATCTTTCACGGCCAGTGGCCGATCCTGGTGGTCGGGCTGATCTTCGTGGCGGCCTTCGGATTGGTGATCGCCGGTTACTGGCGCCGCGGCGCGTTGGTGATGGGAATCGCCGTCGGGGTGGCCGCCGCGCTGCGGTTGGCGCTGTCCGATGATCGGGCCGGGTTACTGGTGGTGCGCACGCGCGCAATCGATTTTGCGACGACGGCGAGTGTGAGCGCCGCGATGCTCTACATCGCGTGGACGATCGACCCGCTGGGGACCAGCTAGCTCCGGTCAGGCGTCGACGAGGGCGCGATCGTTGCCGGGGCCCGGGCGGCTGGTGCCGATCTGGGACACCGCTTCCGAAGCCTGCTCCGCGGTCAGCTGCCCGTTCTTGAACGCCAACCCGATCTCGGTGACCTCGACGATCTCGCCGATGCTCGTCAGCAACTTCTGGAAACGTGCGGCAATCATCGATTCACTCCTCTTTTTCACTAGGTGTCTGTAACCATTGAACCTCTTGACATGGTGTTTTTCTCCCTGGTGGGACGTTAAATTGGTCACCCGGCATGGCCGTGTGACCTACGTCGGCAAACTGGTCGACTGTGACCTGAATTGCACGGAGCTCAGGCGAGAGTGGCCCGGATGCCGACCGTGATGTACGGCAGTGCCAACCCGGAGCTGTTCACCAGTGCCGGGTGGGTGGCCAGCAATTCCCGTACGCGATCCAGCGTGCGGGTGCGCACCTCGGCCGGTGAGGTGATGCAGTAGCTGCGCGAGGCGACCAGATCGATCAGCGCCTGCGGGGTCAGATAACTGGTCCACTCGACGTGCTGGCGTTCGACATCGCCGAACGGCGCGGTCAGTTTCACCTCGTCGTTCAGCGGGTCGTGCTCGTGGCCGATGACGGCACCGAGATCCTTGACCCAGCCCAGTCTTTCGTCACGGGTGTTCCACACCAGCCCGAGTCGTCCGCCCGGGCGGAGCACCCGGGCGATCTCCTTGGCTGCTCGCTGCGGGTCGAACCAGTGCCAGGCCTGCGCCACCAGCACACAGTCGACGCTATCGTCGGGCAGTGGGATGTCCTCGGCGGTGCCCAGCAGCGCGGGCGTATCCGGCAGGGAGGATGACAGTACTTCCAGCATCTCCGGAATCGGGTCCACCGCAATGACATCCAGGCCGCGTTCGACCAATCGGACGGTCAGCTTGCCAGTGCCCGCACCCAGGTCGAGCACCGTGCTGGCTCCGGTGGGCAGCAGCCAGTTGATGGACTCCGGCGGGTAGGAGGGCCGCCCGCGCTCGTAGGCGGCCGCCTCCTCGCCGAACGACAGGGACCTCGGGTCTGTGCCGCTCACCGGTCCGCGATCTCCAGCGTCCGGCGGATCAGCGGATTGACCGCGTCGGTCTCGACCAGGAATCCGTCATGGCCGTATTCCGATTCGATGACCGCCAGTTCCGGGCAGCCGGGCAGCAGGTCGGCGAGTTCCTGTTGCTGGCGCAGTGGATACAGCCGGTCGGAGGTGATCCCGCCGACCACCACCGGCACCGGGCATCCGCGCAGCGCGGCCGCCACACCACCGCGACCGCGGCCGACATCGTGACTGCTCAACGCATCGGTCAGCGCGACATAGGTGCCCGCATCGAAGCGCGACACCAGCTTGCCGCCCTGGTGCTCGAGGTAGCTCTGCACGGCGTAGCGGCCACCGTTGGTGGGGTCCTCGTCGTCCTGGGCGTCGTTGGCGAACCGTGAATCCAGTTCTGCCTCACCGCGATAGGTCAGGTGTGCCACTCGGCGTGCGATCTCCAGGCCGGCCGCCGGGGAACGCCCGGTGCCGTAGTAGTCACCGTCCTGCCAGTCCGGGTCGGATTTGATCGCAGCCACCTGGGTGCTCTGGGTACCGATCTGGTCGGCGGTGGCGCGTGCGCCGACGGCCAGCACCAGGCCGGCTCGTACGGTGTCGGGATGCCCGACCAGCCATTCCAGCGCCCGGGCGCCACCCATCGAACCGCCGATCACCGCGGCGACGTTGCTGATGCCCAGCGCCGCCAGCGCGGCGAGATCCGCGTTCACCTGATCGCGGATGGTGATCGCCGGAAACCGTGAACCCCAGGGCTTTCCGTCGGGTGCCGGCGAACTCGGCCCGGTCGAACCGCGGCAACCACCGAGCGCGTTGGTGGCGATGGCGCACCAGCGGCCGGTGTCGATGGTCGCGCCGGGTCCGGCAACCCCGTCCCACCAGCCCGGTGTCGGATGGTCGGGTCCGGCGGGACCGGTGATGTGCGAGTCGCCGGTCAGCGCGTGCAGCACCATGACGACGTTGTCGCGTTCGGGGGACAGCTCGCCCCAACGCTGCACCGCGATGGACACGTTCTCCAGGACGACGCCGCTCTCCAGCGTCAGGGCGCCGATGTCGACGATCCCGATCTCGCCGTCAGCGGGCAGCGTCGAGGGCACATCGCTCAGTATGTCGAAAATGGTCACGTCGCCTCACACCGATGCGACGCTGTGTCCGGAGCCGGCGAAGACCCGTGCGGCGGCGAAACCCCGTTCCAGGTCGGCCAGGATGTCGTCGATGCCCTCGATACCGACGGCCAGGCGAACCAGGCCGGGGGTGACACCGGTGGTGAGCTGCTCCTCGGCCGTCAGCTGCTGATGGGTGGTCGAGGCAGGGTGGATCACCAGCGACCGCACATCACCGATGTTGGCGACGTGGCTGTGCAGGGTCAGCGCGTTGACGAAGGCCTTTCCGGCCTCGATGCCGCCGGCCAGTTCGAAGGCCAGCACCGCGCCGGTGCCCTTGGGCGCCAATTTGCGGCCCAACTCGTACCACGGTGAACTCGGCAGGCCTGCGTAGTTGACCGAGATGACCTCGTCTCGGGCCTCCAGGAACTCGGCGACGCGTTGTGCGTTGGCGACGTGCCGCTCCAGGCGCAGGCTGAGGGTTTCCAGGCCCTGCGCGATGAGGAAGGCGTTGAACGGTGCCGCCGCCGAGCCCAGGTCGCGCAGCAGTTGGACGCGGGCCTTCAGTGCGTAGGCGGGCGGGCCGAGCTCGGCGAACACCACGCCGTGGTAGCTCGGGTCGGGGGTGGTGAACCCGGGGTGGCGGCCCTGGGTCCAGTCGAAGGTTCCGCTGTCGACGATCACGCCGGCGATCGCGGAGCCGTGCCCGCCCAGGTATTTGGTCGCCGAGTGCACGACGATGTCGGCGCCGTGCGCGATCGGCTGGATCAGATACGGCGTGGCGATGGTGTTGTCCACGATCAGCGGGATGCCGTCGGCGTGCGCCACGGCCGCGACCGACGGAACGTCGAGCACGTCGATCTGCGGGTTGGAGATCGTCTCGGCGAAGAACGCCTTGGTGTTGGGTCGGATCGTCGCCCGCCAGGACTCCGGGTCGTCCGGGTTCTCGACGAAGGTGGTCTCGATGCCGAGCTTGGGCAGCGTGTAGTGCAGCAGGTTGTAGGTGCCGCCATACAGTCGAGGGCTGGACACGATGTGGTCCCCGGCGCCGGCCAGGTTCAGGATCGCGAACGTCTCGGCGGCCTGCCCCGAGGACAGGAACAACGCCGCGACACCGCCCTCAAGTGCGGCGATGCGCTGCTCGACGACATCGGTCGTGGGGTTCATGATCCGGGTGTAGATGTTGCCCGGCTCGGCCAGGCCGAACAGTGCCGCGGCGTGCTCGGTGTCGCGGAACGTGTACGACGTGGTCTGGTAGATCGGCAGTGCCCGCGCGTTGGTGGCGCTGTCGGGTGTCTGCCCGGCGTGGATCTGTTTGGTCTCGAACGACCAGTCTTCCTGTGGCGTGCTCATGGCGAACGACCCTCCATCTGTCTGGGGGTCCGATCAGACGGACCCGCGCTTGCCTTGCAGTCGCGTACGACTGCTCAACCTGGTCTTCACCCGGAGCACCCCACCGCGGTTGGAGGGTTGCCGGCCAGCAAGCCGGGGCTTGATGCTGGCGCTCATGACCGCCACAAAGCCTAGCTCACCTCATCGACCGAGTGCCACCTGGTTATCTGGGACAGGTAAAGACAAACCTACTGACCAGTAGTGAAGCTGACCCATCACGCGCACCTCGGCCCTTGTAGTGTTGCCGGTGAGGGCAGCCACCGACCGCCATCGATACGGTTGTGGATGTCCACTGGTGCGACCATTCGGCGCTGCCGGACACCCCCGGTAGGGCTGAATGTCGCTGCAACTGACCGACATTGAGGCCGGGAGAAGAAATTGAGCGCCGAGCAGCCGACCATCATCTATACGTTGACCGACGAGGCGCCGTTGCTGGCGACCTACGCCTTCCTTCCGATCCTTCGAACCTTCGCCGACGCCGCCGGGATCGACGTCAAGACGAGCGACATCTCGGTCGCCGCGCGCATCCTCGCCGAGTTCAGCGATCGCCTGACCGACGAGCAGAAGGTGCCCGACAATCTGTCCGACCTCGGCGAGCTGACCCAGGATCCGGGCGCCAACATCATCAAGCTGCCCAATATCAGCGCCTCGGTGCCGCAGCTACTGGCCGCCATCAAGGAGCTCAAGGAGAAGGGCTACGACCTGCCCGACTTCCCGGGCGACCCGAAGAACGACGAAGAAAAAGAGATCCGCCAGCGCTACGGGAAGTGCCTGGGCAGCGCGGTGAACCCGGTTCTGCGTGAGGGCAACTCGGACCGGCGTGCCCCCAACGCGGTCAAGGAGTATGCCCGCAAGCACCCGCACAGCATGGGCGTCTGGTCGCAGGCCTCGCGCACCCACGTGGCCACCATGAAAGGCGGCGACTTCTACCACGGTGAGAAGTCGCTGACGATCGACAAGGCGCGCACGGTGCGGATGGAACTGGTCACCGCCGCCGGTCCGACGATCGTGCTCAAGCCCGAGGTCAAGCTGGACGACGGCGATGTCATCGACAGCATGTACATGTCGAAGAAGGCGCTCATCGCGTTCTACGAGGAGCAGATCGAGGACGCCTACAAGACCGGCGTGATGTTCTCGCTGCACGTCAAGGCCACCATGATGAAGGTCAGCCACCCCATCGTTTTCGGGCACGCGGTCAAGGTCTTTTACAAGGACGCCTTCGCCAAGCACGAGAAGCTGTTCGACGAGCTGGGCGTCAACGTCAACAATGGCCTATCCGACCTGTACGACAAGATCGAGACGCTGCCGGCCTCGCAGCGCGAGGAGATCATCAACGATCTGCACGCCTGCCACGAGCACCGGCCGGAACTCGCGATGGTCGATTCCGCGAAGGGCATCTCCAACTTCCACTCGCCCAGCGATGTCATCGTCGACGCCTCGATGCCGGCCATGATCCGCCTCGGCGGCAAGATGTACGGTGCCGACGGCCGCACCAAGGACACCAAGGCCGTCAACCCGGAATCGACCTTCTCCCGGATGTACCAGGAGGTCATCAACTTCTGTAAGACCCATGGCAACTTCGACCCGACGACCATGGGCACCGTGCCCAACGTCGGGCTGATGGCACAGAAGGCCGAGGAGTACGGCAGCCACGACAAGACCTTCGAGATCCCCGAGGCCGGTTTCGCCCGGATTGTGGACAACGAATCCGGCGAGGTGCTGCTGAGCCAGAACGTCGAAGAGGGCGACATCTGGCGGATGCCGATCGTCAAGGACGCCCCGATCCGGGACTGGGTCAAGCTGGCCGTCACCCGGGCCCGGCTGTCCGGTATGCCGGTGGTGTTCTGGCTCGACGACGAACGTCCGCACGAGAACGAGTTGCGGGCCAAGGTCAAGACCTATCTGAAGGACCACGACACCGAGGGCCTGGAGATCACGATCCTGCCGCAGGTGTGGGCCATGCGGTACACGCTGGAGCGCGTCATCCGCGGCCAGGACACCATCGCCGCGACCGGCAACATCCTGCGCGACTACCTGACCGACCTGTTCCCGATTCTGGAGCTGGGTACCAGCGCCAAGATGCTCTCGGTCGTGCCGTTGATGGCCGGCGGCGGGCTGTACGAGACCGGCGCGGGTGGTTCGGCGCCCAAGCATGTCAGCCAGCTGGTCGAGGAGAACCACCTGCGCTGGGATTCCCTCGGTGAGTTCCTGGCCATCGGTGCCAGCCTGGAGGACCTGGGCAACAAGACCGACAACGCCAAGGCCAAGGTGCTGGCCGAGACGCTGGACACCGCGGTCGGAAAGCTGTTGGACGAGAACAAGTCTCCGTCGCGCAAGACCGGTGAGCTGGACAACCGCGGCAGCCAGTTCTACCTGTCGTTGTACTGGGCGCAGGCGCTGGCGGCGCAGAGCGAGGACAAGGAGTTGGCCGCGCACTTCGCGCCGCTGGCCAAGACGCTGGCCGAGAAGGAGAGCGCCATCGTCGGTGAGCTCAACGAGGTGCAGGGCGGCCACGTCGACATCGGTGGCTACTACTACCCGGACCCGGAGAAGACCGCCGCGGTGATGCGGCCGTCCAAGACGTTCAACGCGGTACTGGAGAGCGCGCGAAGCTGATTCTCGAAACTACGGTTTGTGGCGCTGATCGGCGTCGATCAGCGCCACAACCGTAGGCTCGGCGGGCTCAGAGCGCCGGTGCCCGACGCTCCGGTTCGGTGTGCTCGTCGACGAATCCGGCGATCAGTTCGGTGATCTGGCCGGGCGCCTCCAGCATCGGGATGTGCCCGAGGCCCGGTAGCCGGGTCACCTTCGCCTCGGTGGGCAGATGCTCGATGAAGTACTTCGTCCCGCGCGGACTGGGGAACACCCGGTCCTTCTCACACAGCACGAGATGTGTCGGTAGGTCGACGCTGGCGAGTTCCAGCAGGCCGGGCAGTCGCAGTGTCTTGATCAGCAGTTGGATATAGGCGGTGCAGTGCGTGGCATCGTCGACCAGGGCGACCAGGTCGGCGTGGGTGGGACCGTCGGCCGGCCCGCTGACCGGCAACGTGGCGATCCGTTTGCCGAACGGCAGATCCAGGATGCGCGGCCCGAGCAGTCGCGCGGCAACCAGTGCTGGGCCGCCTGCCAGGAATTTGAGCACCGTCTCGTACTTGGTGGGGGAGTGCTGGCCCCACCCGCCTGCCGGGGCGATCGCGGTCAGAGTGCGCGCCCGGCCGCGACGTTCCAGCTCGAAGGCCACCCAGCCGCCCAGCGAGTTGCCCACGATATGCGCTGTGTCCCAGCCGATCTGATCCATCCGGCGTTCGACATCGTCGACCAGTGCGGCGGTGTCGAGCAGCCAGGTGCCGGCCCGGGCGCCGCCGTGGTGGCCGACCATCGTCGGTGCGAGCACCTCGAAGCGCCCTTCCAAAGGGCCTGGGCCGGCGAGTTGATCGGCCACCGTGCGCCAGACGTTCTGTGAGCACAGGAACGGGTGCAGCAGCAGAATCGGCTCGCCCGATCCGCGGTGAATCGGTGCGCGTTGGTTCATAGCGCCCGACAGTATGGCGGTACCGGCGGTACCGCAAGATCCGGCGGGCAGGAGCGCAGCGACCGGGGGATGAGTAGACCTGTCGGGCATCTCGACTAAGGTCGGCGTCCGTGATCGTCACCACCGTCAACGCCAACGGCATCCGCGCCGCCGTCAAGCAGCGCTCGGAAACCAACCTGGGCCTGCTGCCCTGGCTCAAGGAGTCCACCGCCGACGTGATCTGTCTGCAGGAGACCCGTGCCGACGACGACCAGCTGGCCGACGCCCTGGCGCCGGCGCTGGCCGACGGTTGGCACCTGGCCTCGGCGCAGCCGCATGTGAAGGGCCGCAACGGGGTCGCCGTGCTGTCCCGCACGCCGTTCGACGAGGTCCGGATCGGCACCGGCGCCGAGGAATTCGCCACCCATGGCCGGTATATCGAGGTGGACACTGCCGGGGCGACCGTGGCCAGCGTCTACCTGCCCACCGGCGAGGCCGAGACCGACCGGCAACTGGAGAAGGAGCGGTTCATGTCCGCCGTCGAGGTGCGGATGGCGGATCTGCTGCTCGACGGCCGCGACGCCGTGCTGTGCGGGGACTGGAACATCGCGCATACCGAGAACGACATCAAGGCCTGGAAGGCCAACGTCAAGAAGGCGGGGTTCCTGCCGAGCGAGCGCCAGTGGCTGTCCGATCTGATGGCCACCGGCTGGGTTGACGTGGTGCGCCACCTGCATCCCGACGTGGCCGGGCCCTACAGCTGGTGGTCGTGGCGCGGTAAGGCTTTCGACAACGACGCCGGCTGGCGCATCGACTACCACCTGGCCAGCCCCCACTTGGCGAAGCGTGCGGTGTCCGCACGGGTGGAGCGGGCCGAGTTGTATGCGCTGCGCTGGTCCGATCACGCACCGGTGACCGTCGAGTTCTCCGCCTGAGTCCAGTCCGGGCGGCGGCCCAGATGTGCCAGTAGCCGATCGAAATCCGTTGTGCCGGAAGTAGTTACGACGTGCGCGAAGGGTGCGTCGGCCGTCTCGCGGATGCTGTCGTCGGGAATCGCCAGCACGATGGGCAGCGCCGCGGCCACGATCTCGTCGGCCGGCTGGAACGCCCACCCGAGGCTGACCGCGACATCCCAGCCGTGCACCACGTAGTCCACGAAGTGCATGGCCATCGCCACCGATCCGGGAACGACTGCGGCCGGCCCGAATTCGGGTAGGGCGCACGGTGCGTCGGCGATCCCGTCGGCGGCGAACGCGTCGAGTGCATCGCGGGCGGCGGCGCCGTAGGTCGCGACAGGGTCGGATCGCACTGCGGCGGCGACCGTCGCGGGATCCCAGATGTGGATATCGGCGCCGTTTCCGCGTGTGGCGGCGGCAAAGCCGTGGTGCTGGACGGTCATGTGGGCCAGCAGATCCGCCAGGGTCCAGTCGGCGCACGGGGTGGGGCGGTCGAGGGCGGCCGTGCGGACAGTGTCGACGACGGTGATCGAATGCAGGACGGCGGCGCGGTGCAGGGGAGCCAGATTATTAGTAAGCATGTGCATACGATATGTGTGAGCATATGATTGGGCAACGCTTAACATGTGCCGGTGCCACGACGCCGAGATCTGGCCGCCATGCTCGCCCCGTTACTGCGTGACCTGGCCGCCGCCGAAATGCCGGTGCTGGCCGCGCACGATCTGACGATGTGGGGTTATGTGGTGCTGTGCACGCTGGACGAGAATCCGGTGCGCACCCAGGCAGCCCTGGCCGAGGCCATCGGCGCCGACAAGACCCGCATCATCCGCACCCTCGACGAACTGCAGGTTCGGGGGCACATCGAACGCCGCGCCGACCCCGATGACCGCCGGGTGAGACTGTTGGCCATCACCGAGCGTGGACGCGAGGTCAAGGACGCCGCACAGGCCCAGATCCAGCGCGGCGAAGAACGCTGGCTCGGCACGCTCGGCGCCGAGGACCGTCGCGCATTCCTGCGTGCGCTCGACCTGCTGACCCACACCGAAACCGGATAGGCGAAAATCGAGGCATCATGAGCGCCCCCACCAAGAGCGTCGTCTTCTCCGGCGCGCAGCCCACCTCTGACTCCCTGCATCTCGGCAACGCCCTCGGTGCGGTGAACCAGTGGGTGAGCATGCAGCGCGATTACGACGCGTACTTCTGTGTCGTCGATCTGCACGCCATCACCGTCCCGCAGGATCCTGCCGTGCTGCGTAAGCGCACCCTGGTGACCGCCGCGCAGTACCTGGCGCTCGGCGTCGACCCGGCCCGGGCGACGGTGTTCGTGCAGAGCCATGTGCCCGCGCACACCCAACTGGCCTGGGTGCTGGGCTGTTTCGCGGGGTTCGGGCAGGCCTCGCGGATGACGCAGTTCAAGGACAAGTCGCAGAAGCAGGGCGCGGAGGCCACCACCGTCGGGCTGTTCACCTACCCGGTGCTGATGGCCGCCGACATCCTGCTCTATGACACCGATCTGGTACCGGTAGGCGAGGACCAGCGTCAACACCTCGAGCTGGCCCGCGACCTCGCCGAGCGCATCAACGCCCGGTTCCCGAAGACCTTCGTCGTCCCCGAGGCGACCATCCCCAAAGCCACCGCCAAGATCTTCGACCTGCAGGACCCGACGTCGAAGATGAGCAAGTCCGCGGCCACCGACAAGGGCCTGATCAGCCTGCTCGACGACCCGAAGAAGACGGCGAAGAAGATCCGCTCGGCGGTCACCGACAACGACGCCGAGGTCCGCTTCGACCCGGTGAACAAGCCGGGTGTGTCCAACCTGCTGACCATCCAGTCGGCGGTCACCGGCGCCGATATCGACACCCTGGTCGCCGGTTATGCCGGGCGGGGCTACGGCGATCTGAAGACCGAGACCGCCGACGCCGTCGTCGAGTTCGTCACCCCCATCAAGGCACGCGTCGACGAACTGCTCGACGACCCCGCCGAACTGCAGGCGGTGCTCGCCAAGGGTGCCGAGCGGGCCAATGGGGTGGCTTCAGCAACCGTGCAGCGGGTATATGACCGGATGGGATTTCTTGCTCCGACCACCTGACCCGAAGGGATGCCATGACTGAGGCCGACCCGGACAAACCCGGTGTAATGGACCGGTTGCGTAGCCGCTTCAAGTGGTTCAACCGCGTCATGTTGGCCCAGGAACGCTACAACGACTGCAAGGGCGACTTCTACGCCGCCGGCATCACCTACTTCACCATCTTCGCGCTGTTCCCGCTGCTGATGGTCGGCTTCTCGGTAGGCGGTTTCATCCTGGCGAATCAGCCCGAGCTGATGACCGAGGTCGAGGACAAGATCCGCTCGACGGTGTCCGGTGATCTCGGTTCGCAACTGGTGGAATTGATGGACTCGGCCATCGCCTCGCGCGGTACCGTCGGTGTGATCGGTCTGGCCACCGCCGCCTGGGCGGGCCTGGGTTGGATGAACAACCTGCGTGAGGCGCTCAGCCAGATGTGGGAGCAGCGGCACGAGCCGGCCGGCTTCGTCTCGACCAAGTTGTCGGACCTCGGTGCGCTGGTGTCGACGTTCGTGGCGCTGACGCTGACGATCGGCCTGACCGCGCTGAGCAAAGAGTCACCGATGACCACGGTGTTGGGCTGGCTCGGGCTGCGTGACGTGCCCGGGCTCGGCGTCGGGCTGCAGGTGGTGTCGTGGGTGGTGTCGATCCTGATCTCCTGGTTGTTCTTCACCTGGATCATCGCGCGGCTTCCGCGCGAATCGGTCAGCTTCCGCAGCTCGCTGCGGGCCGGGTTGATCGCGGCGATCGCGTTCGAGATCTTCAAGCAGGTGGCCTCGATCTACCTGCAGTCGGTGGTCACTGGACCGGCGGGCGCGACCTTCGGGCCGGTGCTGGGTCTGATGGTGTTCGCCTACATCACCTCGCGGCTGATCCTGTTCGCGACGGCCTGGGCAGCCACCGCCGCGGAGAACATGGCCGCGGTGCCGATCGACCCGCCGGAGCCGGTGCTGATCCGGCCCCGGGTCGAGATCCGCGAGGGTGTCGGATTGCCGGGCGCGGCAGCCGGTTTCGCAGCCGGCGCGCTCGGCGGGCTGGGGTTGGCCCGGCTGCTGCGCCGGGATCGTCAGTGACCGATCGACGCCTCCGGCGTCAGTGACCCGATCGACGCCTCCGGCGTCAGTGACCGATCAGCTTGAGGCCGACCACACACCCGATGATGCCGAAGATCAGCGCCACCTTGATCAATGTCGTACCCTCCGAACCGGTCAGCATCGCGTAGCCGACCGTGAGCGAGGCGCCGATGCCGACCCAGATGGCGTAACTGGTGCCGATCGGCAACGTCCGCATCGCGTAGGCCAGCCCGGCCATCGAGAGCACCAGTGCCACACCGAACACCGCCGACGGTGCAAGTTTGGAGAACCCCTCCGACTTGCCGAGTGCGGTCGCCCAGACCGCTTCCAGAACCCCGGAGATCACCAAGATCAACCAGGCCATGAGACACCTCCGCTGGCTGCCGTCTTGTCGCTGGCCGGGTACGGTGCCGTCTCGTCCGGTGTCACATGGTGACGTCTTCGACACCTAGCTTACTGGGGTAGCGTTCGGCCGGTGTCATTGGTCACCACGTGGTGCGAGTCGATGGGCTTACGCGCTCCGATAGTGAACGCGCCGATGGGCGGTGCGGCCGGCGGGCTGCTGGCCACGGCGGTCAGCGCGGCCGGCGGACTCGGCATGATCGGGATGGGCAGTGCCGGCACGGCTGACGCGCTGGCCGCCGAATTGCGGTTGGCGCAGGGCACGTTCGGGATCGGCCTGGTGCACTGGGTGATGACCGACCGGCCCGAGTTGCTCGACGTCGCACTGGACGCGCAACCGGCGCTGCTCTCGGTGAGTTTCGGATCGGATTTCGGGTGGGTGCAGCGCGCCCATGACGCCGGGGTGCTGGTGACCACACAGGTCGCCTCCGTCGACGCGGCATTGCGGGCCGTCGATGCCGGTGTGGACATCGTCGTGGCCCGCGGTGCCGAGGGCGGCGGTCACGGCGAACCCCTATTAGGCACTCTGCCGCTGCTGACCGGAGTGCTTGACGCCGTTGATGTTCCGGTGCTGGCCGCGGGTGGGATCAGCTCACCGCGCGGGCTGGCGGCGGTGCTGGCCGCGGGAGCGTCCGCGGCGTGGCTGGGGACGGTGTTCGCGACCTGCCCGCAGGCGCTGACGTCCGACGCGGCCCGTGCCGAGCTGCTGGCCGGCGCCGAGACCGAACTGACCTCGCGTTACGACCTGGAGGCCGGATACCGTTGGCCGACCGGCATTCCCGAGCGGGTGCTGCGCGGCTCACCGGTCAATGCCGGCCAAGGTGTCGGGCAGGTGCGCGAGTCGGTCGACGCGGGGGAGTTGGTGGCCGAGCTGTGCTCGGGTGCCGAAGAGCTGTTGAGTCGTCAGGCGCGCTGACGGTTCATCGAGCGGGCCACCATCATCAGTGCGAACACGATGATCGCGCCGACCAGTCCGACGCCGATACGCACCGGAAGCGCGTCGGCCGGCGGTAATGCGGTGGCGGCCACCGCGGTCGGGTCCGGTGCCGACTCGGGCTTCTGCGGAGCCACCGACGGATCGGGCTCGATCAGGGTGCCGACGTTGGTGCCCGGCGGCGTCGCGAAACCGTAGTCGAGCAGCCGGGCCGCCTGCTCCCACGGTGCGATCGGCACCCGGGTGCCCTTGAGCAGCACCGCGACCAGACGGCGGCCGTCACGTTCGGCGGCGCCGACGAAGGTCTGCCCGGCGTCATCGGTGTAACCGGTCTTACCGCCGAGTGCGCCGGGATAGTTGTGGAGCAGCTTGTTGTCGTTCTCCAGCTCGTAGGTCGGCCACGGATACTTCTCGCTACCAACGATTTTGGTGAACGTGTCGTTCTGCCAGGCGTAGCGGTAGAACAGTCCGACATCGTACGCCGAGGTGCTCATGCCCGGCCCGTCCAGGCCCGACGGGGTCGCCGCCCGGGTGTCGCGGGCGCCGAGCTTGCGGGCCAGTGCGTTGATCTTCTGCAGCGCAGTGTCCATCCCGCCCAACTGCATGGCCAGTGCATGCGCGGCATCGTTGCCGGACACCATCAACAGGCCGTGCAGCAGGTCGTTGATCGTGTAGCGCTCACCGATCTTCACCCCGACGCTGCTGCCCTCGGCGTGCTCGTCACCCTCGGTGCCGGTGACGGTGCGGTTGATGGGCAGTTCCTGGATGGACGCCATCGCGACGAGCACCTTGATGACACTGGCGGGCCGGTGCCGGCCGTGCGGGTCCTTGGCGGCGATGACCTCACCGGAATCGAGGTCGGCGATCAGCCAGGCCTCCGCCGAGACATCCCCGGGCACCGGCGCGGTGCCGGCCGCGGTGACGATGCCGCAGCCGCCGAGTTGATCGCCGCCCAGCGGTTTGGCGGGGATCGGCAGCGGCCCCGGCGTCGGGTCACCGGGCTTGGGCACCTCGGAGGCGTCCACGGCCGGAGGCGTCGTCTCGCGGTACGGGCACGGGTCCGGCGCTGGTTCGGCGCCCGCGATGGGGGCACCGACCAGGCCGGATCCGGTCAGCATCAGGGCCGCGGTGACCGCACAGGCCACTCGGCGCAACGAGAAGTGGGAAGCCATGATGAGTGCAGATTAGGAGACTGCAGCCCGATTTTCGGCTCGCCACGCTGTGGCTGGTGTGACTTATGTGAATGATGTGGTTTGACAGCAAACGACGGTGCAAGCAGATCGATATCCGGGGGCGGATATCGATCTGCTTGCACCGTCGAGGCAGATCAGTGACTACGGGCGACTCACATCCGGCGACCGGCCTCCGACAGCACGTTGTGCAGGATGTCGTAGATCGCGTCGAACTCGGCCTGCCCGCTGATCAGCGGGGGAGCCAACTGCACCACTGGGTCGCCACGGTCGTCGGCGCGGCAGTACAGGCCGGCCTCCCACAGCGCGGGTGTCAGGTACCCGCGCAGCAGCCGCTCGGACTCCTCGTCGTTGAACGTCTCCTTGGTGGCCTTGTCCTTGACCAACTCGATGCCGTAGAAGAAGCCCTCACCGCGGACGTCACCGACGATCGGCAGGTCGTAGAGCTTCTCCAGGGTCGACTTGAAGGCGGGCGCCATCGTCTTGACGTGGTCGTTGATGCCCTCGCGCTCGAAGATGTCCAGGTTGGCCAACGCGACCGCGGCCGACACCGGGTGCCCCCCGAAGGTGTAGCCGTGCCCGAACACGGTCTGGCCGTCGTCGAACGGCTCGAACAGCCGGTCGCTGGCGATCATTGCGCCCAACGGCGAGTAGCCCGAGGTCAAACCCTTTGCGCTGGTGATGATGTCGGGGACGTAACCGAAATCGTCGCAGGCGAACATCGAGCCGATCCGGCCGTATGCGCAAATCACCTCGTCGGAGACCAGCAGCACGTCGTACTCGTCGCAGATCTCGCGGACCCGCTCGAAGTATCCCGGCGGCGGCGGGAAGCAGCCGCCGGCGTTCTGCACCGGCTCCAGGAACACCGCGGCCACGGTGTCGGGGCCCTCGAATTCGATCGCCTCGGCGATCCGGTCCGCGCAGTAGCGGCCGAAGGCCTTCTCGTCGTGCGCGTAGGCCTCCGGCGCGCGGTAGAAGTTGGTGTTCGGTGCCCGGAAGCCACCCGGGGTCAGCGGTTCGAACGGTGCCTTGAACGCCGGGATGCCGGTGATGGCCAGTGCGCCCTGCGGGGTGCCGTGGTAGGCGATCGAACGCGAAACCACCTTGTGCTTACCGGGTTTGCCGGTGAGCTTGAAGAACTGCTTGGCCAGCTTCCAGGCCGACTCGACGGCCTCGCCGCCGCCGGTCGTGAAGAACACCCGATTCAGATCGCCGGGAGCGTAGTTGGCGACCCGCTCGGCCAGCTCGATCGCGGTGGGGGTGGCATAGGACCACAGCGGGAAGAAGGCCAGCTGCTCGGCCTGCTTGGCGGCGGCCTCGGCGAGTTCGGCGCGGCCATGGCCGACCTGGACCACGAACAGCCCGGACAGGCCGTCGATATAGCTGTTGCCCTGGTCGTCGAAGATCCGGGTGCCCTCG
Source organism: Mycobacterium sp. C31M (assembly GCF_053345865.1). Lineage (NCBI taxonomy): Bacteria > Bacillati > Actinomycetota > Actinomycetes > Mycobacteriales > Mycobacteriaceae > Mycobacterium > Mycobacterium sp. C31M. The sequence continues at coordinate 21,967 of NZ_JBKFAX010000009.1, forward strand.
CCGCGGGTGATGATCGGCGGGGTGATTCCTGCGCCGTGGCGGGAGAAGTGTCCCCACAGGTGGCGGTTGGCCTTGGCGGCAAGGTCGCCAGAGGTGCTTGTACTTGTTTCGGTGATAGTCATCTAGTGCCCCAGTTGTATTGCTGTTTGACGAGTTTCAAATAGACCAACGTTTCGGTGGATATCACCCCTGGGACGGCACGGATCTTGGTGTTGAGCAGGTCGAGCAGGTCGCCGTCGTCCTCGCAGACGACCTCGACGATGGCGTCGAACGTGCCCGCGGTCAGAACGACATAGTCGACGGATTCGAGCTGGGCGAGTTTCTCGGCCACCTTGGTGGTGTCACCGGTGCAGCGGATGCCGATCATGGCCTGGCGGGCGAACCCGAGTTGCATCGGGTCGGTGACGGCGACGATCTGCATGACGCCGGCATCGACCATCCGCTGCACGCGCTGGCGCACCGCGGCCTCGGACAACCCGACCGCCTTGCCGATCCCGGCGTAGGACCGTCGGCCGTCCTGCTGCAGTTTCTCGATGATGGCCTTGGAGAGCTCGTCGAGCTGGAACGCGGCACCCGGGCGCGAATGATTGATTCGCAGTGACACAGCGGAGGCGCCGGGCTGGGAGTCCGGATTCGACATGCACACGATTGTGCACGGAATCCGTCGTTGTGGGCAACCATTTGTATGAAATCAGGCGTTCGTGATGCTGTGGATCGCCGGAATGCGTAGCCTGGACGACTGTGAGTTCTCAAAAACCGGCAATCGCCGGCAGTTGGATCAATGGTGCCCCAGTGACGACGGCAGGACCGGCTTTCGAGGTCATCAATCCCGCCACCGGCGGCGTTGCCGCGACATATGCGCTGGCCACCGTCGCCGATGTTGATGCCGCGGTGGCCGCCGCGCGTGCCGCGCAGCCCGCCTGGGCGGCCGCGCCGCCGGTGGAGCGCGCCGGCGTGCTGGCCAAACTGGCCGAGCTCATGGAGGCCGAGGCCGACACCTTCATCGCCGAGGAAGTGGCGCAGTGCGGCAAGCCGGTACGGCTGGCCACCGAGTTCGACGTGCCCGGCAGCATCGACAACATCGCCTTCTTCGCCGGAGCGGCCCGCCACCTGGAGGGCAAGGCGTCCGCCGAATACTCCGCGGACCACACGTCGGCCATCCGACGCGAGGCGGTCGGCATCGTCGCCACCATCACCCCGTGGAACTACCCGCTGCAGATGGCGGTGTGGAAGGTCATCCCGGCGTTGGCGGCCGGGTGCGCGGTGGTGATCAAGCCCGCCGAGATCACGCCGCTGACGACGTTGACGTTGGCCCGGATCGCCAAGCAGGCCGGCGTGCCCGACGGTGTGCTGAACGTGATCGGCGGTGCGGGTGCGGATGTCGGCACCGCGTTGGCCGGGCACCGTGACGTCGACGTCGTGACCTTCACCGGCTCGACCCCGGTGGGGCGCAAGGTGATGGCCGCGGCCGCCGTGCACGGCCACCGCACCCAGCTCGAACTCGGCGGCAAGGCACCGTTCGTGGTGTTCGACGACGCCGACCTGGACGCCGCCGTGTACGGGGCGGTCGCAGGGTCGCTCATCAACACGGGCCAGGACTGCACCGCGGCCACCCGGGCAATCGTTTCTACTGCTCTGTATGACGACTTCGTGGCCGGGGTCGGCGAGGTGATGAGCAAGATCGTCGTAGGCGACCCGCAGGACAAGGACACCGATCTGGGCCCGCTCATCTCGTTTGCGCACCGTGAGAAGGTCGCCGCGATGGTCTCCCGGGCGCCGGATCAGGGCGGCCGGATCGTCACCGGTGGCGTCGCGCCCGATCTGCCTGGAGCGTTCTACCGGCCGACGCTCATCGCCGATGTGTCGGAGTCCTCGGAGGTGTACCGCGACGAGATCTTCGGCCCGGTGCTGACGGTGCGGGCGTTCACCGATGACGACGACGCGCTACGCCAGGCCAACGACACCGACTACGGTCTGGCCGCCTCGGCGTGGACCCGGGATGTCTACCGGGCGCAGCGGGCGTCGCGGGAGATCCGGTCGGGCTGCGTGTGGATCAACGACCACATCCCGATCATCTCCGAGATGCCGCACGGTGGTGTCGGGGCATCCGGGTTCGGTAAGGACATGAGCCAGTACAGCTTTGAGGAGTACCTCACCATCAAGCACGTGATGAGCGATATCACCGGTGCCGCCGACAAGGAGTGGCACCGCACCATCTTCACCAAGCGGTAGCTGCGATCTGTGGAGTTGCCGTAGGAACCATTCCTACGGCAACTCCACAAATCGCTATTCGTCCTTGGGGATGACGATCACCGGCGCGTCGGTGCCGGCCAGGATGCGGGATGCGGTGGAGCCCAGGAAGATCCGCTTGGGTGCGGCAAACCGGCTGGAGCCGACGACCAGGATGTCGTCCTCGTCCCAGTTCAGCTTCTTCAACGCGGATTCCAGAGTCATCCCGTCGGCCACCAGCGACTCGATATCCGGTGAATCGGGCAGCGCATGGGCGGCCACACTCAGGTTCTGTTGTGCGGCGCTGACCTGCATGGCCCGCAGTTCCTTGAGATCCTCGGCCTCGGCCAGGTTTTCGGCGGATACCAGCGACACCATCCGGATCGGCAGGCTGGCGGCACTGGCCATGGTGATCGCGAACGGCAGCGGGTTGTCGTCACCGGCTCGGCTGGGCACGGCGGCGGTCACCGAGGCGATGGTCTCGGGCGCATCGTCGGCGTAGCCGCGCGGCGCGAGCGCCACCGGGATGGTCGAACTGTGCAGCAGCGCACTGGACACCGGGCCGATCACATGCCCACCGAAGAAGCCGTCCCGGGCACCGCCGACCACGATCAGGTCCGATTCGTGATCCTCGGCGAACTTCAACAGCTCCTCGGCAAACGACTCACCGACAAGGACACTGGCGCCGACGGACTTGGCGGTGCCGGTCAGCGTGGAGACCGCCTTGGCGATCCACTGCTTACCCTTCTCGATGAGCATCTCCTGGTACTGCGCACGACCGGGATGCCCGTCGGGCAGTTCCTCGCGGACCACCAACACCACGTCGACATCGGCATCGAAGGTGGCCGCCAGCGCGGCGGCCAGCGCGACGCCGTCGTCGCCGGTGGGAGTTGCCAGATAACCGACCGTCAGATGCATTGTGCTGCCTGCGCTTTCGTATCAGTACACATCGGGGACCTTGACCTCGGTATCGGCGTTGAGCGTCTCGCCGCGGAAGAATCGTTTGGTGCCGAAGGCGAAGCAGGCCAACATCAGCGGCACGCCGAGCACCAACATGCCGATGCCGAGCACGAACACACCGCCGATCGGGCCGAAGGCCGTGTAGCCGTAGTCGGGGGCGATCATGTCCTTGGCGCTGATGCCGAATGCGACGGCCATGAAGGTGCCGCCGAGCAGCGGGAAGATACCGCGGAAGAACAGGTTTCGCGCCGAGGTGAACAGCGTGCGGCGGAAGTACCAGACGCAGGCGAACGCGGTGATGCCGTAGTAGAAGGCGACCGCCAGGCCGAGTGAGGCGACCGAGTCGGCGAGGGCGTTCTCCGACAGGAACGTCAGCACCAGGTAGAAGAACAGGGCCATGGCGCCCATCACGATGGTGCCGAAGGCCGGCGTCATGTACTTGGGGTGCACGTTGGCGAACCGCTTGGGCAGCGCCTCGTAGACGGCCATCGACAGCGTGCCGCGCGCGGTGGGCAGGATGGTGGTCTGCGTCGAGGACAGGGCCGATACCGACACCGTGAGCAGCAGCAGCGACGCCAGGATGGGGCCGCCCACCGGTTCGCCCAGCACGGTCAGCACGTCATCGGTGTTGTTCGGGTTGTTCAGGCCGATGCCGACGACGCTGAACCCGGCGAACGACTGCACCGCATAGGCCACCAGCACGTAGGTGCACACCAGGATCAGCGTGGTGATGACGGCGGCGATCCCCGGGGTCTTGCCCGGATTCTTGGTCTCCTCGCCGACGGCCAGGCAGGCGTCCCAGCCCCAGTAGATGAAGACACACAGGATGATGGCCGCGGCGATCGAGGACATGTCCAACCCGGCCGGCCACAACCAGGACAGCTGGGGCGACACGGCCTGGGCGCCTGCGGTTCCGGAGAACACCCGCGTCAATGCCCAGATGCTTGCGATGATCAGCACGCTGAACTGGATGGCGATCAGGACATTCTGCATCCTCTCCGAGACGACCACACCGCGGGCACTGACGAGCGTCATGGCGACGATGAAGAACGAGCCCAGTGCCACCTTGGCGAACAGGTTCTCGGCCAGCGCGTCCTGCCCGAGAAACTTGAACAGGTAGATGGCCGCGATCTCGGCGACGTTGGCGAGCACGATGATCGCCGACACCGCCAGACCCCAGCCGCCTATCCAGCCGATCCACGGACCGAACGCTTTGGTGCCCCAGGTGAAGGTGGTCCCGCAGTCCGGGGTGTCGGCCGACAGCTCCTTGTAGGCGAAGGCCACCAGCAGCATGGGGATGAACGCCAGGACGAACATCGCCGGCGCCTTGTCGCCGACGTTGAGCACGACGTAACCCAGGGTGGCCGCCAGGCTGTAGGCCGGTGCGACCGCAGCCAGTCCGATGACCACATTCCCGACCAGGCCGAGCGCCCCCGCCTGCAGCCCCTTGTCGGTCGTCGCCGGGGCCGGTTGTTCCGCGATTGCCATGGGCAGGAATATACGGTTTTCGTCGTCTTGACGGATCGATACGACGAAAAGGTTTTCATTCGGGTAACAGGACAACGAAATCACTACATGCGGCAGCCTTCGCTGTCGGTCCTAGAATCGGCTCATGACGGTGAGCGCGTGGACCGACGAGTTCGAGGAACTGCGCCCGTACCTGCTGGCCGTCGGGTACCGACTCACCGGAACCTACGCCGACGCCGAGGACATCGTGCAGGATGCGTGGCTGCGGCGACACGGAACCGGCGAACAGATCGTCGACCTGCGGGCCTGGCTGACCACGGTGGTCAGCCGGCTGGGCCTGGACAAACTACGTTCAGCCGCTCACCGGCGGGAGACCTACGTCGGGGAGTGGCTGCCCGAACCGGTGGTGACCGGGCTGGCCGACGACGATCCGCTGGCCGCCGTGGTGGCGGCCGACGACGCCCGGTTCGCGGCCATGGTGGTGCTGGAGCGCCTCACCCCGGAGCAACGCGTCGCATTCGTGCTGCACGACGGTTTCGCGGTGCCGTTCGACGAGATCGCCGAGGTGCTCGGGATCAGTGCCGCGGCAGCCCGCCAGCACGCGTCGCGGGCCCGCCGCGCCGCCGCGTCCGCGCCACCCGCGGTGTCGGCCGACACCCATAACGAGGTGGCCGCTGCGCTGATGGCCGCGCTCGCGGCCGGTGACTTGGAGGCCGTGGTGGCACTGCTGCATCCCGACGTCACCTTCACCGGCGACTCCAACCGCCGCGCTCCTACGGCCGCCCGCGTCATCCACGGCCCGGACAAGGTGGCCCGTTTCCTGTTCGGCCTCGCCCAGCGATACGGGCCGAACTGGTTGGCCGGCAGTCAGCTGGTACTGATCAACGGTGAGCTCGGCACCTACACCCCGGGCGCCCCGGCCGGCGACGGCTACCCGGAACTGATGCCGCGGATCAGCGCGATGACCGTCACCGCCGGCTTGGTCAGTGCGGTGTGGGATATCGCCAACCCCGACAAGTTCACGGCGTCTCCGTTGTCGGATCAGCCCAAGGCACCCGACAGGCGTCCCCGGAGTTGAAGCCCTGCTCGGTGATGCCGAGCGCGGAGTACATCCGGGCCCGCATGTTCTCCACCCCGATCTGATAGGTCAGCTCGATGACACCGTCGTCGCCGAACCGCGCGCGCAGATCGGCGACCTGCTCGTCGGTGACGCTGTGCGGATCGGTGGTCATCGCGTCGGCGTAGCCGATGGCAGCGCGTTCGTCGGCGTCGAACAGCGGGGAGGTCGCGTAGTCGTCGATGTCTTTGAGCCGATCGACGTCCAGACCGTCCAGGCGCTGCAGCATCGAGCCGAAGTCCACACACCAGGAGCAGCCGATGGTGCGGGCGGTCCAGAAGACCGCGAGTTCGCGGACGCTGGCGGGCAGCTTCTTGGAGCCCGACTGCAGCAGCATCTCGTGCACGGCGTTGGCGGTCAGCAGCCGCGGGTGATGCGCGGCGACGGTGAACGGTTCGGGCACCTCGCCGAACTTGCGTTTGGCGAACCGGTACATGAGCCGGGTCAGCAGGCTCGCATCGGCGGGGGCCAGGGGAGAGATTCGTGTTGTCATATCTGTTGGACGAGGAAGCGCGGGAGAATGTGACAGCCGTTCTAGTTGGAACTCGCCACGGGCGGGTAAAGATGAGGCGTGAGTGGAATTCTGCCGAGCCGCGGCTCGGTCTTCGGTGCCCATCTGCGCTCGGCCGCCACCGTCTCGATACAGATCGTCGCGGTGGCCGCCGGGCTCTGGATCTTCTCCTGGGTGGTGGGCGAGGCGTGGGTGATCATCCTGCCCGTCGCGTTGGCGGTGGTGCTGTGCACCGTGCTGTGGCCGCCGGTGCGCTGGCTGCGCAGCAAGGGCATGCCGCCGGCCGCGGCCGCGCTGGAGATATTGCTGGTGGCGATCGGCGTCATCGCGGGTCTGATCGCAGCGGTCGCACCGGCGATTGTCGAGCAGTCCACCGAACTGGCCGAGCAGGCCACTGCGGGTGTGGTGCAGGTGCGCGACTGGCTCGGTGGCCCGCCGCTGAACATCGGTCAGGCACAACTCGATTCGGCCGTGACCGCGATCAACGACCAACTGAACACCAGCAGCGCGCAGATCGCGACCGGGGTGTTCACCGGCGTCGGTGCGGCGACGTCGGCGCTCATCACCGTGTTCACCACCGTCGTGGTGTTGTTCTTCCTGCTCAAGGACGGGCCGCGGTTCATTCCGTGGCTGCACCGCACCGTCGGGAAGCCGGCCGGGCCACATCTGGCCGAGGTCTTGGCGCGTATCTGGGCGACCCTGGGCGGGTTCATCCGCACCCAGGCGCTGGTGAGTTTCGTCGATGCGGTGCTGATCGGGATCGGGCTGGTGATCCTCGGGGTGCCGCTGGCCTACGCGCTGGCCATCATCACCTTCATCGGTGGCTTCGTGCCGATCGTCGGTGCGTTCGTCGCCGGTGGTCTGGCGGTGCTGATCGCGCTGGTGGCCAACGGGCCGATCAACGCGCTGCTGGTGCTGGCGGTCATCCTGGCGGTGCAGCAGTTGGAGGGCAATGTGCTGCAGCCGTGGCTGCAGTCCAAATCGATGAAGCTGCATGCGGTGATCGTGCTGCTCGCCGTGACACTGGGCGCCTCGACGTTCGGTGTGATCGGCGCGTTCCTCGCGGTGCCGGTCGCGGCCGCGGTGGCGGTGATCGTGCGCTACTACGACGAGCAGGTCGCCGAGCAGACGGGGGAGCGGCTGGCCGAACGCGAGCCGGAACCCGTTCCTGAGGCCGAATCTGACGAAGAGTCCAAACCCCAGAGCTGAAGCAGGGCCGAACGTTGGCTTGTGGGCTGAATCGAGGCGACTCTTGGTACAACCCAACGCTCGGCAAGAGCGGAACCGGATCACGCTGCGCTGCGTCTGAACCCACATGGTGTTCCTCGGCTCTGAGGCATTGGCCGCCGGCTCGGTGAACCGCTACCAGCTTCGAACTCACTTCGACCCGATCCACCGCGATGTCTACGCGCCGCGTGGTGCGGTGCTGACACCCGTCGACAGGCGAAGGCGGCCTGGTTGTGGTCGAGAAGGATCGGCATCTGCGCGGGCATGTCGGCAGCAGCGCTGCACGGCTCGAAGTGGATCTTGCGAGGCTTCCCGCCGAGCTCGATCAGCCGAGCCGGACTCACCCGTCAGGCATCGTCATTCACAGGCATCGTCCAGTTACGGCAGGTGCTGGAGCTGGCCGACCGCGGTGCGGAATCTCCCCAGGAGACGCGGCTGCGGCTGGTGTTGGCACAGGCCGGCATGCCGCCATCGCGCACCCAGATCGAGGTCTTCGACCACGGGATCCTCGTCGGACGACTCGATATGGGATGGCCGGAGTGGAAGGTCGGCGTGCAATACGACGGGGGCCAGCACTGGACCGATCCACGGCAGCGGACGTTGGATATCGACCAGGATGCGCGATATCGGGAACTCGGTTGGCGGCTCACCCGGGTGCGCGCCGATCTTGATACGGCCGGCGGGCCCGACGTGTTGCCCGATCTGAAGAAGGTGGCGAGATATCTCGACGATCTCGCCATCTAGTTCAGGCTCGGGAACTGTCACACCGATCGGCGACGGAAATAGGCCGCGATGAACGGGGCCATGGCCAGCACGACACACATCCGTACGATCTGGGCTGCCGCCACGAAGGTGACATCGGAGCCGGTCGAGGCCGCGGTGCCCATCACCGCGTAGATACCGCCCGGCGTCGTCGCCAGGTAGGCATCCAGTGGAGTGGCGTCGGTGGTGACCGCCAGCACCCAGCCCAGCCCGGCGCACGCCACCAGGGTCACGACGATGGTCAGCATCGCCACCGGAACCATCCGGCCGATCGATTTGAGGCTGGCCAATGTGAACTTCAGGCCGACCTGAACTCCGATCGCGAGATACCCCAGCCCGGCGATCACCATGGGTACCTGCGCCGTCGCGAAATACGGCACCAGCGTCAGCGGCGCCGCGAACAGCAAGGGCCCCAACAACGCCGGCGACGGCAGGTGCGCCAGCTTGCCCAGCACCAGCCCGCCGGCGACGGCCAGTGCGACGAACGGCAGATCCACCCGCCAGTCACCGGAGCCGCCGGTGAGATCGCCACCCTGATCCGAGGCGCCGAAGAACACCGTCACCACGACCGGCATGGTGAGCAACACGATCAACAAGCGCAGGTACTGAAGCACCGCGATCACCCGGGAATCGGCACCCAGGTCGTCGGCCATGGCGGTCAAACCGATTGCGCCACCGGCTATCGAGGAGAACACCGCGGTCGCCGGGGTCGCGCCCCGACGGATCAACAGGGTGCCGATCAGCACGCTGAGAATCAGGGTGAAGGCCGAGATGCCCAGCACGATGAACCAGCGCGCGCCCAGCCCGGCCAGCGTCCCCCATTCGATCGACGAACCGACGATCGTGCCCACCACGGCCTGCCCGCCCTGGAACCAGGAGCCGGGCAGCCGCAGCGGGGCACGAACGCGCGCCAGCGCGTAGATGAGCGCGCCGACCAACCCGCCGAACAGCAGCGGGGTGGGCAGCGCGATCAGGATGAAGCCGGCTGACACACCCGCCACGATGACGAGCAGCAGCAGCCAGCGGCCCACGGCGGACGCCATGGGCGCGGCTAACCGGCGACGGCGAAAAGGTCTTTCGCGCTGCCGATCTCATCCAGGCGCCAGGCCACATCCCACAGTCGGTCCGGGTCGTCCAGTCGACCGGCCAGCGTCACGACCTTGGTCCGCAACTCGTCATCGGTCATCGGAGCGGCCGTGCTGCCGGTGGCGTGCTCCACGGTGAGGTCGACGGTCCGGCCGTCGGTCAGGGTGGCGGTCATCCGGCAGGAATCGGCGGCCAATTCGGGGTTCGGGTGTACGGTGACCCGTCCGCGAACACCGGCGATCTCAGGATCCACCGCGGTGTCATCGCTGAACTCTGGCGGACCACCCGCACCGCGCACCAGCCCGACGGCAAAGCAGTGGTACACCGAGAACTTGCTGCGCAGCCCGTCCTCGGGTTCGGTGACGCCCATGACGTCGAGCACGCGCGGATGGACATGCAGGTCAACGGATTCCAGCTCGGCCGATGTGACTCCTGTGCCTCGCAGCCGGCGTCCGGCATCGATTACCGGATGGCTGACGATGCCGCAACTGTACGGCTTGAGGGCGTTGGATTCCACCAGCCAGCGGCAGCCGAGATCGGCCATCGGCGTCCAGTCCACCTCGGCGGCCATCAGCGCCGACATGCCGCGGCGCCCGGCCAGGGGCTCGACCGGACCGGTGAAACCCTGTTCGGCCAGCAGTGCGGCCTCCACACCGGTCGCCGCGGCCCGGCCAACCTGGAACGACTTGGTCATAGATCCCAGCTGTTCGGTGTGTCCAGCAGCCTGGGTCGCGGCGATCGCGATCGCGTTGGCGGTCTGGGCCGCATCGAGCCCCAACACCCGCGCCACCGCGCATGCCGCACCGACGGGACCGGTGGTGGCGGTAACGTGCCAGCCGCGGTCGAAGTGGCTGGGCCACAGGCTGTCTCCCAGCCGGCTCGCCACCTCGACACCGGCCACCACACCGGTCATCAGCGTCTCACCGTCGGCGCCGACGAGTTCGGCGGCGGCCAGTGCGGCGGGCACGATGGGCGCGCCCGGGTGCAGGATGCACGACAGGTAGGTGTCGTCGAAGTCCTCGGCGTGTGCGGTCAGCCCGTTGACCAGCGCAGCCCACGGCGCGGTCAGGGTCTCGGAGCGGCCGAGCACCTGCGCGCCGCCGTGTTGGCCCAGGTCGGCGGCGGCGGCCAGGACCGCCTCGGCGGCCGGGGCGTGCGCCGCTCCGACGGACAGCCCGATCACGTTGGCCGCGGTGCGCCGGGCGGCGACCCGGGCGGACTCCGGGACGTTGGACCAGTTCAATTCTGCGACAAAGGAACTGATCTTCTTGGTCAGGTCGGTGCTCATGCCTGGTTGCCTTTCGTGTCGGCGAGGGTGCGGAACCAGCCCTGGGCGCTGGGAACGGTGGCCACGCCGCGGGCGGCCTCGACGATCTCCTTCTCACGTCCGGGCAACGTGCGTTCCACCAGTGCGAGCACCTTGCGGTCGAGTTGATCGTCGGTCAGCGGCACCTCGAGGCTGCCGCGGGCATCACGCACGGTGACCTCCTCGGTGGCGCCGTCGGCGAGGGTTGCGGTGAGAAACGCTGTCGCCCTGGCCACGTCGGGATCAGGGTGCAGCGCCACCTTGGACCGCATCTGGACCAGCGGTGCCGAGCGCACGTTGGGGTCCTCGTACGATTTCAGATCGACCGGTCCCTGCAGCACACCGCTGGCGACCCCGTGGATGGTGGAGAACCGCGCCGCCAGCCCGTCGGACGGGTCGGGGTTACCGGTCAGCTCGACCACCAGCGGGTGGCAGCGCACGTCCACCCGCGTGACCTCGCGGCCACCGATCAGCTGGTGCAGTTCCTCGGCGGCCTCGATCGCCGGATGGCTGACGATGCCGCACGGATACGGCTTGTAGGTGTTGTCGAGCAGTTCCCAGCGTGTTCCCCAGTCGTCGAGCAGCTTGGACTCGTCGAGTTCTGGTGCCAGCACCCGGAAATAGCCGCGCGGGCCGTCCAGCGCAGTGGGGGAGGCGGTCAGGCCGTGTGCGGCGACGGTGGCCGCCACCAGTCCGTTGGCCGCCGCCTTGCCGGGGTGCAGCGGCTTGTTCATGGTGCCGAACCCCTCGCGGTGACCGATCGCCATGCTCGACGCCACACCGATGGCGCGGCCGGTGGTTTCGGCGTCCAGTCCCATCAACATGGCGGCGGCCATCGCCGCACCGATCGGGCCCACGGTGCCGGTGATGTGCCAGCCCGCGTCATAGTGCGACGGCGACATCGCGACCGCCACCCGCAGCTGCAGTTCGATGCCGACGGCGAAGGCGCGCAGCAATTCGTCGCCGGTGCGGTCGTGGCACCAACTGGCGCCGAGTGCGGCGCCCAGGGTGGCCGCGCCGGGGTGGACGACGGTGGCCAGATGCGTGTCGTCGAAATCGTCGAGATGCGCGGCAAATCCGGTGAGCAGTGCCGCCGATGGTGCATCGAAGGTATCCGAGCGGCCGGGAACGGGAACGTCTCCGGGCGCACCGGATCGGCGCATCCCCGCGGCCACGATGTCGGTCTCCGGGGTGGCGGCGGCACCGATGGTGGTGCCGACGACATTGAGCAGGCTGCGCACGGCTTCGGCCTGAACCTCGCCCTCGACCCGGTCGGCGACCGCCAGCGCCTGGGCGGCCAAATCGGTCAGATCGATCATCAAACGTCCTTTGCTGTCGGTGCGTTGTCGAAGAGTGCGGGCAGGTCTGCCCAGCGGGCGTTCAGTACGTCCTCGGCGCGGTCGCCCGCGCAGTTGCGTACCTTCTGCGCCAATTGATCTCGGGTCACCGGTCGCCCCGGTGCACCCGGCGGGATGTCGATCTCACCGGACCGGGTGGTGCCGTCGACGGTGGTCAGTTGCACCCGCACGGTGTCCTCCAGCAGGCCGTTGCCGCCGGGGGAGAGGTGGACCTGCACACTGCGGGTCAACCGGGCGACCTCGGGCCGGTGCACGGATTCGTCGGAGAAGCTGTCGAATCCGGCGAATCCGTCGGTGACACCCACGGCCAGCGCATGCTCCAGGCAGAACTTGGCCTCCAGCCCCGAGATGGGACGGTGATGCACCAGCGGTTGTACCGCGGACTCGGTGAGCCAGATGTCGATGCGCTCGACATCGGCGGAGGCCAGCCCGGCGGCGGTCTCGGCGGCGCAGGCGATGGGCCGTTGCAGCGCATAACAACACGGGTAGACCTTGACGGCGAGCCCACCGGGCACCATCTGGGCGTCCTCCAGCGCCAGATCGAAGGGCGGCTCGGACACCAGGTTCAGCCAGGCATCGATCACCCGCAGGTCCGCGCCCGCACCGGCGGCGGCCAGGGTGGCGGCGCGGATCCCTGCATCGACGGCCAGGCCCACCTGGATGGACTTGGCGTCACTGCCGAAGGCCCGTTGCACACCACCGGCGCTGGAGACCGCGAGGGCCATGGCGGTGGCCAGCCGGTCGGCGTCCAGTCCCATCGCGGTGCCCGCCACGGCGGCGGCCGCGACGGGGGCGGTGGTGGAGGTGGCATGCCAGCCCCGTGCGTAGTGCGACCAGCCGAGTGCGGTGCCCAGGCGGGCCATCACGCCGGCACCGGCCAGGTACGCCCGGGCATCACCGCCGGTCGCGGCGGCCGCCGGAACACACACCGTGCTGATGTGGGTGGTGGACGGCAGATGCAGGTCGTCATAGTCCACGACGTGTGCCTGGGCGGCCCAGCGGGCACCGGTGGGCAATCGGGCCACCAGTCTGGTCACCGGGTGATCGGCACCGGCGATCGCGACCGCCACGGTGTCGATCAATGCGGTCTGTGCCAGGTCGTGGTCGGCGGCTGTCGGCACCGCGTCGACGGCCCACTGCGCCAATGACACTGCGGCACTGTGCACGTCGGCCGACATCTCCAGGGTCATCGGCCGGCCCGCGCGTACACATCGGCGGACAGCATCGCGGTCACCTCGGTGATATCGGCACAGGTCTCCAGCGACCACAGGGTGTCCATCAGCCGGGCGGTGGCCTCGGCCCCCAACACCGGCTCCATCAGATCCACTGCCTTGGCGGTGATCTCGGCATCGCTCATCGGGTCGTCGACGGTGCCGCGAACGGCGCCGACGTAGCGCTGCCGGACCCGGCCGTCCTTGAGGGTGACGGTCACGTCGGCGGTACGCACACCGGCCTTGTCTGGGTCGGCGACGAGTTCGGTGACCGCACGCAGCGACGTGATCACCGGGTCGGACATCCGTGCGTCGTCGTGGGCCATGGCGAAGGTGAACGCACGATCCACCAGGGTGCCCGCCACCAGGTACTGGCAGCAGATATCGGGCATCGACCGGTTGTCCACCACGCGGCACAGGTCGTGCGGCAACACGATTCGGATGGCTGCCACCTCGGCCGGATCGATCGGTTCCTCTTCACTCAGCTCGAGCACGGCCTGGACTGCGGCCTGTGCCGGGGACCCGACCGCGAACTTCTTGATGTTGGTGTGCATGATCTCGTAGCGCTCACCCAGGCCGTCTGCCAGCTCGTCACGCCGGACATCGGTGGACAGCGCGTCCAGGAAGTTGGGTACCGCGCTGAACACGTCGGCCACGCCATCACAGCCCGACGCCACCATCGCCGCCGCCCGCACCCCGTTGGATGCGGGCATTCCCGCGAACACGAAGGCCTTCTCGACGTGATTGGGATCGCGAACCCAACTGGTCACACCCGCGGCGCTCTGCGCAGCGTACGACAGGGCGTGCCGTGCCTGTTCCTCGTCGAGGCCGTACAACACCGCAGCGCCGGCGGCGGCACCGAACAGGCCGCAGTAGGCGTGTGTGCTGCGGCCGCTGGATTCGGTGTTCAACACCGGCTTTCCGAGACCGAGTACGACCCGGGTCCCGACGTCGTACCCGGCGGCGACGGCCCGCAGGACCTGCTCACCGGTGCTGTGTTGCAGGTCGCCGACCGCCAGGACCGCAGGCACCACACCGCAGCCCGGATGACTGATGGACCGGGCGTGCGAGTCGTCGGTCTCGTCGGCGTGTGCCGACATCCCGTTGGCCAGTGCGGCGTTGACCGGGTCGGTCCGGCCGCCGCCGACGAGCACGCTGGCGCCGTCGGCGGCGGATCCCACATAGGCCAGACCGCGTTCTCCGGGCGGGAGTTTCGCACCCGACACCATCGCGGCGATGGTGTCGATGATGTGGTGTTTGGTCTTGTGGCTCACCTCCAGCGGCAGTGCCGTCCCCGCGGCGGAGCTCAGATGTTCGGCGAGCCGGCGCGTCTGCGCGCTGATCTCGGCAACCATGATGGTTCCTTTCTGCAAAAGTGTTGTGACGCAGGATCCTTGTGTCACATATAGGCGCCACCGTTGACGGACAGGACCTGCCCGGTGACATAACCGGCGTCCGGTCCGCAAAGGAATGACACGGCACCGGCGACGTCCTCGACGGTCCCGATCCGCCCGACCGGGTTACCCGACGTGCTGAGGTGCTGGTAATGCTGTTCGGCGACAACCGAATCGCCCAGACCAGGCCTGCGCTGGGTATCGATGTGCCCGGGCGAGATGGCATTCACCGTGACACCGGACCCATCCGCCTCGTGCGCACAGGCCTTGGTCAGACCGATGAGCCCGGACTTGGCCGATACCACCGGAGTTCGCCCCGAAGCCCCGGACTGCCCTGACATGCCCGCGACGTTGACGATGCGTCCCCAACCCCGATCCCGCATCCGCGGCAGTACCGCCCGGGTGGTGAGGAAGGCGCCGGTGAGAACGGTCGACAACACCGCGTCCCAGTTCTGCACCGTCATCGTCTCGATGGGCCCGTGTGCCCGGATACCGGCATTGTTGATCACGGCATCCACGCCGCCCCAGTTACTTTCGACCTCGGCGACCAGTCGGGAGACATCTGCTTCGGCGCCGATGTCGCCGGCGAACCAGCGGACCGACTCCGGCGCGTCCAGACTGTCGGCGGCTGCTGCCACCGCGTCGGCGTCACGCGCGGTGAGGCAGACGTTCCAGCCGTCGTGAAGTAGGCGGCGGGAGATGGCCAACCCGATATTGCGGCTGGCCCCCGTCACGATTGCGGCCCGCACCGGGCCTCCTCTCTAGTTGTGTTGGTCCACAGGTTCTTTGACGGCTTCGCGGTCACGGCGCTTGCTTCGGAGGTTGGAGAAGGCCATGAACGCCAGCGCCGCCACCAGCAGTGCCCACAGGATGTTGACCACCACGGAGCCGAAGAAGTAACCCGGGCCGTCGGCAAGCTGCAGGCTGCGCAGCAGATACTCCTCGGCCAGCGGCCCCAGGATGATCCCCAGAATGAGCGGGATCACCGGATAGCCGTTGAGCCGCAACAGCAGTCCCAGAACACCGAAGAACAGGGCCAGGCCGACATCGAAGATCGAGTTACGGATCGCGTAGACGCCGACCATCGACATGAACAGCACCGTCGGCACCAGGAAGGACAGCGGCACCTTGGTGACGGAGGCCAGCGGGCCGGCCAGCAGCACGCCCAGCGGCAGGATCAGGATGCTGGCCGCGATAAGGGCCAGCGCCACGGCATACACCTCACCGCTGTTCTCCTGCAGCACCCGCGGACCGGGCTGGATGCCCTGCAGGTAGAACGCTGCCAGCACGACGGCCATGGTCGCGCTGCCGGGTATGCCGAGGGTGAACGTGGGGATCAGGCTGGCGCTGGCGACGGCATTGTCACAGGCCTCCGAGGCGATGATGCCCTTGTGGCTGCCCTTGCCGAACTCCTCGGGAGTCTTGGAGCGGCGCTTCTCGAAGGAGTAGCTGATGAAGTTCGCCACGGCCGCACCGAGTCCCGGGATGATGCCGAGCACGATGCCGACGGTGCTGGCGCGTCCCACGGCGCCCGGTTGCTTCAGCGTCGCCTTGACACCGTCGATCGCATCGCGGGTCTCCTTGCGCAATCCACCGGAGGTGACGGTCTGTTCCTTCTGGCGCTGCGCCATCAACTTCGAGCCCACCAGCATCAGCATCTCGGTGATGGCGAAGACGCCGATGAGGGCGGCCAGGAACGGAACACCGTCATAGAGCTGCAATTCGCCGAAGGTGAACCGTGTTTCGGCGGTGGAGGGGCTGACCCCGACGACGGCGATGAGCAGGCCGAGCAGGCCCACCATCAGGCCCTTGCGGGCCGATCCGCCCATCAGCGAGGACGCCACCACCAGACCCAGCACGATGATGGCGAACATCTCTCGGGCACCGAATTTCAGGGACAGTGCGCCGAGCGGCTGCAGCAGGAAGAGCACCACGAAACCGCTGATCACCCCGCCCAGCACCGAGGCCATCCGGGCGATGCCGATGGCCAGGCCGGCCTGGCCCTTCTTGGCCAGCGGATAACCGTCCAGCGCCGTGACGGCAGACCCGGCCTCGCCGGGCACGTTGAACAGGATCGCGGGCACGGCGCCGCCGAATTGTGCTCCGGCGTAGATGCTCACGATGAGTACCAGGGAGTTCTCCAGCGGCAGCGTGATGGCGAACGGCAGCAGCAGTGCCGCGGTGTTGGAGGTACTCAGGCCAGGCAGGACCCCGACGATGAAACCGACGGAGACGCCGACGACGAGCCACATCAGCGGTGCCGGTTGCATGAGCAGCGACAGACCTGCGGTGATGTTGTCCAGCATCAGAAACCTCGGGCCAGTGGTAGGGGGACACCGATCAGCATCGAGAACAGCACGTACCCGATGGCGATGACGACGACGGGATAAACGATGAGCGGCAACGGCTTTCGGATACCCATGATCCACAGACCGCCGATCAGCATGATTGCGGCGGCCGGATAGAAGCCGATCGGGTTCACCAGCCAGACCGTGACCGCGACCAGGGCCGCGAAGGCCACCACACGCCAGGCGACCAGGCGTCCGTATTCGGCATCGGGCTCCTCGTCACCGGTGTGCTCACGCAGGTCGGCGACGATGTTCCAGAGTCCGACGGCGATCAACAGCGCGGCCAGTGCCCGGGGGTAGCCCTTGTCGGCAGGGTTGAGATCGACCGACAGCATCCAGGTCAGACCGCCGACCAGGACCGCGATCAGGCCGGGCGCTGCGACCAGGGCCTTGCCGGCCGCAGCGTTGGGCGCCTGGGGCGCCGCCGCGGGCTCAGCCGGCGAAGGCATTCGGGTTCGCCTGCAGGAGTTCTTCGATCTCGGTCTGCGACTGCTGCGCCAGATCCTCGAGTTCTTCCGGCGTCAGGTAGGACACCTTGGACTGCTCGCCCAGCTTCTCCAGTGTCGCGAGGTACTCCTCGTTCTCCAGGGAGGCCTTCAATCCGTCGACCAGAGCCTGGTAGCGCTCGGGGTTGTTGTCCCGGCATTCGGTGGAGGCGAACATCACGTAGTTGGAGGCATTGGCGGGCAGGTCGACGCCAAGGGCCTCGTTGATCGGTGGGGCGTCGTTGGTGACCTCGGGCCACTTGTTCTCGGGCTGACTCACGGCGATGACACGCGAATCATCGGCAATGGCAAGGCTGTTGAACACGCCGGCGTGGGTGGCGTCCACCTCACCGCTGATCAGGGCGGTACGGGACGGGCCGCCACCGTCGTAGCCGATGATGTTGAGGTCGATGTCGAGATCGCGCTCCATCTGCAGTAGCGCGATGTAGTTGTTGCTCTGCAGATCCGAGACGCTGATCTTGATCTGGCCGGGACGGGCCTTGGCGTCGTCGACGAATTCCTGCACGTTCTGCCACGGAGCGTCGTTGCGGACCCGGATCACACCGGGTTCGATGCTGATGCCGCCGATCGGCGCGAAACTGGCCAGGTCGTAGTCGACGTCCTGGGTCATGTACGAGAACATCAGGTGCGGGATGCCGTGCGTGACGATGCTGGAGCAGTCTGCGCCGTTGGTCAGCATGGTCTGGGCGCCGATCGCGTACCCACCACCTTCGCGGTTCTCGACGACGGCGGTGGTTCCCAGCTCCTTGGCGAAGACGGGCTCCAATTGCCGTGTGGTGGTGTCGAAACCGCCGCCGGGCGCGCTCGAGACGATCCAGCGGATCTGGGTGCCCGCGAAATCGGTGCCGGCCTCGTCCGAGGCGCATCCGGACAATGTGAGGGCGACGGTCGCGGCGCCGGCGAACATCATGCGGGTGGTGTGACGTGTCATGGGTTTTCCGATCGTCTGTGATCTGAGTCATTGATCAGCATATGGCCGTACATTTGTAAGTCAAGTCCTCTGGCGAGATTTACTTGATTTCGTAACACTGCTGGTCAGGGCCAATAAATTGGGCGACGCACAGCACTGTCGGAGGTCACCAATTGGTACGGCCATAGTGGCGGACATCGTCACGGTCGCACAGAACCCCGCGCGGGCGGATTCGTCCCGGAGATGATCCGTGGCGAATTTTTCCCGTAGGGCGGGATGGTTATCCGTATAGCGGGAAGACTATGCCCGCGTGGAGAGGTGTGTCAACCGTCACTGCATGCCGAGAGACGACTGATTTGCCGTGCCGGGCGGCAGAAAGCCCAACTCGGCCGAGATATCCGCGGCGGCCGCCAGGATGGTGGGCAGGGCGCGGTACATCCAGTCCTCGGTCACCCGGATGGCGGGCCCGGTGACGCTCATGGCCGCGATGACGGCTCCGGTGTAGTCCCACAGCGGCACCGCGATCGACCGGATCCCGGCCACCCGCTCCTCGAACGAGAAGGTGTAGCCCTTCTGTCGCACCAGTTCGATCTGCCGGATCAGCTCGTCGCGGGTCACCACGGTGCTGTCGGTGATGCTCTCGAACGGCCCACTGAGCACCGCGGCGATGGTCTGTTCGTCGGAATAGGCCAGCAACAGCCGGCTCGGAGCACCCTGGTGCAGCGGGATGGACTGTCCCCATTCGGTGTAGGTCCGTCGCAGCGGTTGGGTGCTCTCCACCTGGTCGATCACGAAGCGTCCGCCGCCCTTGACCACGTGCAGGCCGACAGTTTCTCCGGTGGCGTCGCGCAGCCGGGTCATCACCGGGCGGGCCACCGCGGTCAGGTTGCCGGTATCGCGAGCGGCCGCCGCAAGCTGCAGGATCCGCGGTCCCAGGGCGTAGTTGGGGCCGACCTTGGTCACGAGTCCGTGGGTGCTCAGTGCCGCCAACACCCGGTGGGCGGTACTGGTGCTCAGCCCGGTGGCCCGTGCGACGTCACTGACGCCCAACCGCAACTGACCGCGGGTGAAGACATCCAGCACGGCCACCGCACGGTCGACCGCGGCGATCCCGCTCTGCGGGGCGAACAGGGAATCGTTGGATTCGCCCTGGTTCTCGTCTGCGTCCGGCACCGGAGTCCCCTCGGTCACGTGCGCGCGCGGCGCAGGCTGGATCGGTAGCTGTAGAGCGAGTTCACGAACCTGGACACCGCGAGTTCCACTGCCTCCCCGCTGATCGTTCGGTACATCCGGTCGATGCGCAGCATCGGCTCGCCGGGTTCGCAGTCGGTCGCGGCCGCCACCCTGGCGTCGGCCGACGCGACCGTGATGGTCTGGTCGGCGCCACCGATCGGCTCCTCCAAGACCGGATCGAGCAGCCCGATGATGGTGCGCGCGCTGCGCGCACCCCGTTGCACCTCGGGTGCGTCGGCGATCAGCGCTCCGACTTCGGTCGGCAGGTAGACGTCGGTGACGCAGAACGGCACGCCCAGGTGCAGCCGGCGGAACGACACCGTGGTGACGGCGTCATGGGCCAGGCCTAGGCGGCCGGCAGCCTCGATGTCGATGCGGCGGGCCAGCGGAGTCAGCACTTCCATCTCGGTGTCCACCGACAGGCTCATGAGATCCTCTACCGTGCCGAAGCGACGCAGGTACTGCGAACCGCCGCCGGCGGCGAACGAGCCGCGTCCCGGGGTGCGGGTGACCAGACCGTCGGATACCAGCTCCTGGTAGGCCCGGCGCACGGTCTGGCGACTGACGCCGTGCTGTTCGGCCAGTTCGGCCTCGGTGGGCAGGCGAACTTCGGCATCACGGGAGCGCAGGATCGTCTGGCGCAGCGACTCGGCGATGCGCTGATACGCCGGTCCGGTGCTCTGCTCCACCGTCATGCGGCCTCCCTTCGCGTCGCGCCGATCCGCATATGTACGCAAACATGCCGCCAAATGTCAATGTGCGCGCCTCGGCGCGTCACACCCTGTTATGCCAGCCAGAGCGGCACTCGGCGGTGCGCTCGTCACCGCTCACGGTACCGGAGCCGGGGGCATGGGTGATGATTTGTGCGTACATTTGTGGCGGGTCGCCGCCCGGCTCAGCGCTCCGCGGTGGCCAGGATCCGCCGGGCGCGTTCGACGACGGGAAGATCGACCATCCGGCCGTCGAGCGCCACGGCCGAGCCGTCGGAGGACTCAGCGGCAGCGACCACCTCGGTGGCCCACACGATCTCGGAATCGGTGGGGGCCGCCGCCCGGTGCACCGCGGCCACCTGGGCCGGGTGGATGCACAGTTTGGCGGTCATGCCCAGGCTGCGGGCGTACCGGAAATCGTCGACCACCGGCTCGGGATCGGTGAAGGTGGTGGTCACGCCGTCGATCGGCGGGGCAAGCCCGGCGGCCGCCGACGCCAGCACCAACAGGCTGCGGTGCAGCAGCAGTGCGTCGCGGTTCTCCGGATCGACACCGAGTTCGTTGCCCAGGTCGATACTGCCGAACGCCACCCGGGCCACGCCCGGCGCCGCGCAGAGCGCCGCCGCCCCCGCGATCCCGGCCGCCGTCTCGATCAGCGGCACCACCGGTGCGCCCGGTGCCGCGGCGGTGATCCGCTCGATCTGCTCGGCCGTTTCCGACTTGGCCGGCATCACCGGTACCCGGTATTGCGCGATGAGCGCGAGATCGTCGTCATACCAGGGAGTCTGGGCGGCGTTGATCCGTACCATCGCGGTGTTGCCCGCGGCCAGCCAGGACGCGGTCTGCTCGCGGGCGGTGACCTTGTCGTCGGCGCAGACCGCATCCTCGAGGTCGATGATCACGATATCGGGCTGTGCGGCAACGGCTTTGTCGAACCGTCGCGGCCGATTACCTGGCACGAACAGCAGTGAGCGGGCGGTGCGGACGGTCATAGATAACCGGCCGTGGCGGTGGCGTGCACGGTGCCGGCACCGGAGATGACCGACAGTTCCGCGGTGTCGCCGCCGGCGGCCGGGGTGCCCTGCGCCCGGATCGGGTCGCCGACGAACACCGGCTTGGACAGCCGGAAATCGAAGGACTGCAACGGTCGATCACTTTGTGTGCGGGCGAGTTCGGACATGTACAGCGCCAGCAACGGACCGTGCACCACCAGGCCTGGAAAGCCTTCGACGGTAGTGGTGTACTGCTGGTCGTAATGGATGCGGTGCGCATTCGCGGTGAGCGCGCTGAACCGGAAGAGCAGGGCCGGATGGGTCTTCGGTTCGGAGACCCACGGCGTGCGGGGTGCCTCAAGTGGATCGTCGACCTTGACGAACGGGGTCGCCGCTCCGGAATCGCTGCGGTACACCAGGTCCTGTTCTTCGGTCATGTGCACCCGGTCGTCCTGGCTGAACTCGTTGCGCACCGTGACGAACAGCAGTTCGCCGGTCTTACCCTGCTTGACCTTGGTGGTCACCACCTCTGATCGGCGGGTGGCCGACTGCCCCAGCCGCATGGGCTCGTGGATCTGCAGCCGCGCGCCGGCGAACATCCGGCGGCGGTGGGGGATCGGTGGCAGGAAGTGCCCGTCGCGCGGATGCCCATCAGCACCGAGGTCCGCGGTGGGCGGGAACTCGGTGAAGTAGAACCAGTGCCACATCGGCGGCAGCGGATCACCATCGGCGACGGTGATGTCCAGGTCCAGTGTCACCGCGAACCGTGCGGCGATGTCGGCATCAACAACCTCCGTGCTGGACAGCGGGGTCGGATTCCAGTCCTGGATGTACCGGTCGAGGGACATCTCAGCTCCTGCTCTCGGTGGTGTGGCCGAGTTCGGCCAGGATCGCGGTGGTGTGCTCACCCAGCGCCGGTACCGGGTCCATCCGGGGCTCGACCCCGAGGTCCAGCGGCGGCAGCAGCGCCCGGACCGGTCCGTTCTCGGTGTCCACCGAACGCCACCGGTCCCGGGCCGCCAATACGGGATGCTCCAGGAACTCGCCGACCGTGTTCACCCCGGCGAAGGCGATGCGTGCCTGCGTGAGGCGGGTTTCCAGGTCCTGGCTCGACAAGGCGCCGAACACCTCGGTGATCACAGCGTTGACCTCTGCCCGATGTGCCACCCGCAGCGTGCTGGAGCCGAACCTGGGATCCGAGGCCACCTCGGGTCGCTGCAACACGGTGGTGCAGAAGCGTGACCACTCCGGCTCGTTCTGGATCGCGATCAGGATGGTGTGCCCGTCCCCGGCGTCGAACGGCCCGTAGGGCGCGATGGTGGCGTGCTGGGCGCCGAACCGGCCGGGTTGGCGACCAGCCCCGGCCGTGAAATGGGCGGGCTGGCCCACCCATTCGGCCAGTGCCTCGAACAGCGACACCTCGATGGTGGCTCCCTCACCGGTCATCGATCGACGGTACAACGCCGCCAGCACGCCGCTGAACGCGTACATCCCCGCCGCGACATCGGCGATCGAGACACCCACCTTGGCCACCTCGTCGGGCGTCCCGGTCAACGACACGAGTCCGGTCTCGCACTGCACCAGCAGGTCGTAGGCCTTGCGGTCGGCCCACGGCCCGGTACTACCCCAACCGGTGACCGAGACGACGATCTTGCCGGGATCGCGTTCCCGGACGGCCTCGGCCGACAATCCCAGGCGCGCGGCCGCACCGGGACCCAGGTTCTGTACGATGACATCGGCCCGGTCGGCCAGGTCATGCAGAATCTGGTGTCCCTGTTCGGATTTGACGTCGATGGCGATGGATTCCTTGGACCGGTTGAGCCACACGAAGTAGCTAGACGAGCCGTTCACCGCGTCGTCGTAGCCGCGGGCGAAGTCACCGGAGTCCGGTCGTTCCACCTTGATGACCCGGGCCCCCATGTCGGCGAGTTGGCGGGTGGCGAACGGTGCGGCCACCGCATGTTCCAGCGACAGGACCGTGATTCCCTGCAGCGGTAACCTGTCGGGCATCACTGGTCCAGCCCGCCCCGCTTCACGAGTTGCTTGGCGATGACGCCACGCTGGATCTCGTTGGTGCCCTCGCCGACGATCATCAGCGGCGCGTCCCGGAAGTACCGTTCGACGTCGTACTCGGTGGAGTAGCCGTAACCGCCGTGCACCCGCACCGCGTCCAGAGCCACCTCCATGCCGACCTCGGAGGCGAACAGCTTGGCCATCCCGGCCTCCATGTCTACCCGCGCACCGGAGTCGAATTTCTCTGCGGCACTGTTCAACAGCGCGCGCGCCGCCGACAGCTTGGTGCCCATATCGGCGAGCATGTTGCCGACCGACTGGTGCTGCCAGATGGGTTTGCCGAAACTCTCCCGTTCCTGCGCGTAATGCAGGGCGTCCTCGAAGGCGGCGCGGGCGACACCGGTGGCGCGGGCGGCGACCTGCAGCCTGCCCACCTCCAGGCCTTTCATCATCTGGGCGAAACCGCTGCCCTCGGCGGCACCCAGCAGGGCGTCTGCGGGTACCCGGCAATCGCTGAAGTTCAGCTCGCAGCTCTCCACACCCTTGTAGCCGAGCTTGGGTAGGTCCTTGGACACCGTGAATCCGGGCACCTTCTCCACCAACAGGATCGACACACCCTTGTGCGCGGGTTGCGCGGCCGGGTCGGTCTTGCACATCAGTGCCACCAGTCCGGCGCGACGCGCGTTGGTGATCCAAGTCTTGCTGCCGTTGATGAGGTAGCCGTCGGAATCCTTGCGGGCGACGGTCCGCATGGCCTGCAGGTCCGATCCACCGCCGGGTTCGGTGAGCGCCATGGTGGTGCGGAGTTCGCCGGTGGCCATCCGGGGGAGGTAGCGCTGCTTCTGTTTCTCGGTGCCGAACATGACGATCAGCTTGGACACCACGGTGTGCCCGCCCATGGCGCCGGCCAGGCTCATCCAGCCGCGCGCGAGTTCCTCGGTGACAGCGACGTAGCAGGGCATCGACACCTGGCCGAAGCCATAGGGTTCCGGGATCGCCAGCCCGAAGATCCCGATCTCCTTCATCATCTCGATGAGGTCCTCGGGATAGGTGTTGGCGTGCTCGAGATCGCGCACCACCGGCTTCACCTGCTTCTCGACGAATTCGCGAACCGTATCGACAAGGGCCTTCTCTTCTGCCGACAGCGCCAATGCCGCCACCTCCATTCTCAATAGAAAATATTCTATGGAGATAGCGGGTCGGTGGCAAGGGTGATCGCTCGGCCAAATGGATGCCGAAACAAAAAGGTGGCGAGATCCCCGCAGAGATCTCGCCACCTTTCAGGCTGAAGCGACAGGCTAGCGCGCAAACATCAAGGCGCGCTTGACCTCTTGGATCGCCTGGGTCACCTGGATACCGCGCGGGCAGGCCTCGGTGCAGTTGAACGTGGTGCGGCAGCGCCACACCCCGTCGACCTCGTTGAGGATGTCGAGGCGCTCGGCGGCGCCCTCGTCACGCGAATCGAAGATGAACCGGTGTGCGTTGACGATCGCCGCCGGGCCGAAGTACGAACCCTCGCTCCAGTACACCGGGCAGCTGGTGGTGCAGCAGGCGCACAGGATGCACTTGGTGGTGTCGTCGAAGCGCGCCCGGTCGGTCGCACTCTGGATGCGCTCCTTGGTGGGTGCGTTGCCGCTGGTGATCAGGAACGGCTTGACCGCACGGTAGGCGTCGAAGAACGGCTCCATGTTCACGATCAGATCCTTCTCCACGGGCAGCCCGCGGATCGGTTCGATCGTGATCGTCAGCTGCTTGGATGCCTTCTTGGGCAGCAGATCACGCATCAGCACCTTGCAGGCCAGCCGGTTCACCCCGTTGATGCGCATGGCATCGGAACCGCACACGCCGTGCGCGCAGGACCGCCGGAAGGTCAGGGTGCCGTCCAGATACCACTTCACGTAGTGCAGCAGGTTGAGCAGCCGGTCGCTCGGCAGGCACGGAACCCGGAAGCTCTGGTAGCCGGCATCGTCGGGGGCGTCCGGGTTGAACCGGGCGATCTTCAGGGTGACCATGACCGCTCCGTCGGGCACCGGCGGCAGCTCCGGGTCGCCGGTCTCTGGCTTTTCGAGAACAGAAGTCATCTTGTCTCCTCGCGCAAGCGCTCGTCAGAAGTCATGGCCTAGTACTTCCGTTCCATCGGCTCGTACCGGGTCTGGACCACGGGCTTGTAGTCCAACCGGATATCGCTCAGAAGATCGGTGCCCTCTTTGTAGGCCATCGTGTGGCGCATGTAGTTGGTGTCGTCGCGGTTGGGGTAGTCCTCGCGGGCGTGCCCGCCGCGGGATTCCTTGCGGTTCAGCGCGCCGACGACGGTGACCTCGGCCAGCTCCAGCAGGAAGCCCAGCTCGATGGCCTCCAGCAGATCGCTGTTGTAGCGCTTGCCCTTGTCGTGCACCGTGATTCGCGAGTACCGCTCCTTCAGTGCATGGATGTCGGTGAGCGCCTGCTTGAGCGTCTCCTCGGTGCGGAACACCGCGGCGTTGTTGTCCATCGACTGCTGCAGCGCGGTGCGGATGTCGGCGACGCGCTCGTTGCCGTGCTCGCCGAGGATGTCGCCGACCCACTCGACCACCATGTTCGCCGGGTTCTCCGGCAGGTCCACGTGGTTGTGGTTGTTGGCGTACTCCGCGGCGGCGATGCCGGCACGGCGGCCGAACACGTTGATGTCCAGCAGCGAGTTGGTGCCCAGCCGGTTGGAACCGTGCACCGACACACACGCGCATTCACCGGCGGCGTAGAGACCAGGGATGATGTTGTTGTTGTCGCGCAGCACCTGACCGTTGACGTTGGTCGGGATACCGCCCATGACGTAGTGGCAGGTCGGGTACACCGGTACCAATTCGGTCACCGGGTCCACACCCAGGTAGGTGCGGGCGAACTCGGTGATGTCGGGCAGCTTGGCCTCCAGGACATCCTCGCCGAGGTGACGCACGTCGATGTAGACGTAGTCCTTGTTCGGTCCGGCGCCTCGGCCTTCGAGGACCTCGAGCACCATCGAGCGGGCGACGATGTCACGCGGCGCGAGGTCGACGATGGTGGGGGCGTAGCGCTCCATGAAGCGCTCGCCGTCGGCGTTGAGCAGACGGCCGCCCTCACCGCGCACGGCCTCGGAGATCAGGATGCCCAGACCGGCCAGACCTGTCGGGTGGAACTGGTGGAACTCCATGTCTTCCAAGGGAAGTCCCTTGCGGAAGATGATGCCCAGGCCGTCACCGGTCAGGGTGTGCGCGTTGGAGGTGGTCTTGTACATCCGCCCCGAGCCTCCGGTGGCGAAGACGATCGCCTTGGCGTGGAACACGTGGATGTCACCGGTGGCCAGTTCGTAGGCCACCACACCGGTGGCCACGGGGCCGCCCGGAGTCTCGGTGAGCACCACGTCCAGGGCGTAGAACTCGTTGAAGAACTGGACATCGTGTTTGACGCAGTTTTGGTAGAGCGTCTGCAGGATCATGTGGCCGGTGCGGTCGGCGGCGTAGCAGGCCCGGCGCACGGGCGCCTTGCCGTGGTCACGGGTGTGTCCGCCGAAGCGGCGCTGGTCGATGCGGCCCTCGGGGGTGCGGTTGAACGGCATCCCCATCTTCTCGAGGTCATAGACCGCGTCGATGGCTTCCTTGCACATGATCTCGACGGCATCCTGGTCGGCGAGGTAGTCGCCACCCTTGACGGTGTCGAAGGTGTGCCATTCCCAGTTGTCGTCCTCGACGTTGGCCAGCGCGGCGCACATGCCGCCCTGGGCGGCGCCGGTGTGGCTACGGGTCGGGTAGAGCTTGGTCAGCACGGCTGTACGGGCCCGGGGGCCGGCCTCGACGGCTGCGCGCATGCCCGCGCCGCCGGCGCCGACGATGACGACGTCGTAACGGTGTTCCTGAATC
This sequence comes from Mycobacterium sp. C31M, assembly GCF_053345865.1. Classification (NCBI taxonomy): domain Bacteria; kingdom Bacillati; phylum Actinomycetota; class Actinomycetes; order Mycobacteriales; family Mycobacteriaceae; genus Mycobacterium; species Mycobacterium sp. C31M. The sequence continues at coordinate 49,179 of NZ_JBKFAX010000009.1, forward strand.
ATGGGGATTCCCTTAGATGTTCGCGTCGAAGGTGACCAGCACGTAGCTACCCAGCACCAGGGTGAAACCGGTGGCCAGCAGCAGCAGCGAGTTGAGCCAGAACTTGGTGGTGTTCTTGCGGGCGTAGTCGCCGATGATGGTCCGCATACCGTTGGCGCCGTGGATCATCGCCAGCCACAGCAGGGACATGTCCCAGATCTGCCAGAACGGCGACGCCCAGCGCTCGGCCACATAGTTGAAGTCGATGCGGTACACGCCGTCCTGCCACATCAGCATGATGAACAGGTGGCCCAGCGCCAGGAAGACCAGCGCGACACCGGAGAAGCGCATGAACAGCCAGGCGTACTTCTCGAAGTACGGGATACCGCGCGGCTTCCGCGGGGCGCGGGGATGGTCCAGGCTTGCGGGCCGGTCGTGTTCCTTCTCCTGCACCGGGGCGATGCGCCCGTCCTTGTGGTGCGGAGTCCAAGTTTCCCCCGCCGACCCACCCGCTGCCGCGCTCACAGGAAACGCTCCGCCATGTGCATACCGATCACTCCCAGGGACGGGATCATCACGGCCAGCCACACGCCGGCGATGACCCACAACATCTTGCGCTGATATTTGGGGCCCTTGGCCCAGAAGTCGATCAGGATGACCCGGATGCCGTTCAGTGCGTGATACAGCACCGCGGCGACCAAACCGACCTCCATCAGACCGACGATCGGCGTCTTGTAGGTCTCGATGACCGCGTTGTAGGCCTCGGGGCTGACCCGGACCAGGGCGGTGTCGAGCACGTGCACGATCAGGAAAAAGAAAATGGTGGCACCGGTGATCCGGTGTAACACCCAGCTCCACATACCTGGGTCGCCGCGGTACAACGTGCGGCGGCGCGCCGGTTTTGATCGCGGTGCCGGGATATCGGATTCCGCGGTCGTGGCTGTGCTCATTGAGTCCTCCAACGCCTTCGGTGGACGCTCGGGGACAAGGCTGATTTCGTCCCCAAACCTCGGGGCGACTCTAAACCCATTTGGGGTGCCCGAAGAACTAGCGTGGGGGCGAAAGCGATGCTATTACGACCAAGTTAGGGTTACCTATCTTGGTTCCGCGCTTCGGAAGTGGAGTTTTCGGAATGCATTCAGACGATGGCGAACGGGCGCGTAACGATGGCTGAAATCGATTGGAATCGCTTGCGGGACATGGCAATTGACGTTTCCCGACGGGCCTACGCACGGTATTCGGGTTTTCCGGTCGGGGCGGCCGCAATAGCCGACGATGACCGAATCATCCTTGGATGCAATGTGGAGAATGTCTCATATGGCCTAGGTCTCTGTGCCGAGTGCGCTGTGGTCTGCGCCCTGCATTCCAGCGGCGGCGGACGCCTGGTGGCGCTCAGTTGTGTCGCCGCCGACGGGGCCCCGCTGATGCCCTGCGGCCGGTGCCGGCAGGTGCTCTTCGAGCACGGCGGGCCGGACCTGCTGATCGACCACCCCGATGGGCCGAAAAGGCTCGCTGAGCTGCTGCCGGACGCATTCGGGCCGGCTGATCTGGAGCGGGCGTGATGAGCCCGAAGCCGAGCGGGAATTTCGACGCCCCCACCGTCATCCGGACCAAACGCAACGGCGGCGTCCTCTCCGATGCCGCCATCGACTGGGTGATCGACGGCTACACCCACGGCCGGGTCGCGCCCGAGCAGATGTCGGCGCTGCTGATGGCGATCTTCCTGCGCGGTATGACGCCGGCCGAGATCACCCGCTGGACCGTGGCCATGATCAACTCCGGCGACCGCTTCGACTTCACCGATCTCGGTGTTCGGCTGGTGGACAAACACTCCACCGGCGGAGTCGGCGACAAGATCACCATCCCCCTGGTACCGGTGGTACTGGCTTGTGGCGCAGCCGTTCCGCAGGCGGCCGGGCGCGGGCTCGGCCACACCGGTGGCACCCTGGACAAGCTGGAATCGATCGCGGGGTTCAGTGCCGAACTGTCCAAGGCGCAGATCCGCAGCCAGCTCGCCGATGTGGGGGCCGCCGTCTTCGCCGCCGGCGATCTGGCCCCGGCCGACCGTTTGATCTACGCACTGCGCGATGTCACGGCCACCACGGAATCGCTGCCGCTGATCGCAAGCTCGGTGATGAGCAAGAAACTGGCCGAGGGAGCCCGGTCACTGGTGCTCGACGTCAAGGTCGGCAAGGGCGCCTTCCTCAAGACCGAGGCCGAGTCGCGGGAGCTGGCCGCGACCATGGTGGCCCTCGGCAACAACTCCGGGGTGCCGACGCGGGCCCTGCTGACCGATATGAACCGGCCGCTGGGCCGGGCGGTCGGCAATGCCGTCGAGGTGGCCGAGTCACTGGAGGTGCTCGCCGGCGGCGGGCCCGCGGACGTCGTCGAGCTGACGCTGGCGCTGGCCACCGAGATGCTCGACGCTGCCGGGGTCGACGGTGTCGACCCGGCGCAGACCCTGGTCGACGGCACTGCCATGGACCGGTTCCGGGCGCTGGTCGCGGCCCAGGGTGGCGACCTGTCGGTGCCGCTACCGATCGGTGCGCACACCGAGACGGTGACCGCTGCAACCGGCGGCGTGATGGGCGATATCGACGCCATGTCGGTGGCGATGACGGCCTGGCGTCTCGGCGCGGGCCGGGCCGAGCCCGGGCATCCGGTGCAGTTCGGCGCCGGGGTGCACATCCACCGTCGGCCCGGCGAGCCCGTCGCCGCAGGGGAGACGGTGTTCACGCTCTACACCGACACCCCGGAGCGGCTGGCCCCGGCGTTGGCCGAACTCGAGGGTGGCTGGACCGTCGGGCCCGAAGCCCCGGATATCGGACCGTTGATCATTGACCGGATCGGTGGGTGACGGGCACACGAACAACCGGTGCCGTTGCGTGTATCACCGAGCGCACCACGCCGCGGGCGAGCAATATGGGTAGATGAACACGCAGCTGACTCTGGATCTCATCCGACGGGCCCCCAAGGCGCTGCTGCACGACCATCTCGACGGCGGTCTGCGACCGTCGACGGTGCTGGAGCTGGCCGGTGAGACCGGCTACGACGGGTTACCGGCCACCGATGTCGACGAACTCGCCACGTTCTTCCGAACCGCCGCGCACAGCGGCTCGCTGGTCCGCTATCTGGAGCCGTTCGCGCACACCGTCGGCGTCATGCAGACCGCCGACGCGCTACACCGGGTCGCCTACGAGGCTGTGATGGACCTCGCCGAGGACAACGTCGTTTACGCCGAGATCCGGTTCGCACCCGAACTGCACATCGACCGCGGGCTGTCCCTGGACGCGGTGGTCGACGCGGTGATGGCCGGCTTCGCCGAGGGCGAGAAGGCCGCCGCTTCGGCAGGCCGCGTCATCGTGGTGCGCTGTCTGGTGACCGCGATGCGACACGCCGCGCGGTCGCGCGAGATCGCCGAGCTGGCCATCCGTTTCCGCGACCGTGGGGTGGTCGGCTTCGACATCGCCGGGGCCGAGGCCGGGTATCCGCCCAGCCGGCACCTGGATGCCTTCGAGCACATGCGAAGCAACAACGCGCGCTTCACGATTCACGCCGGAGAGGCGTTCGGCCTGCCGTCCATCCACGAGGCGATCGCGTTCTGTGGCGCCGACCGGCTCGGCCACGGAGTGCGCATCGTCGATGACATCTCCGTGCTCGACGACGGCTCGGTCAGCCTGGGCCGGCTGGCTTCGATATTGCGCGACAAACGAATTCCGCTGGAACTGTGCCCGAGCTCGAATGTGCAGACCGGGGCGGTGGACAGCATCGCCGAGCACCCGTTCGCCCTGCTGGCCCGGGCCCGGTTCCGGGTGACCGTCAACACCGACAACCGGCTGATGAGCGACACCACCATGAGCCAGGAGATGCTGCGGTTGGTCGAGGCTTTCGGCTACGGCTGGAGCGACCTGGAGCGGTTCACCATCAACGCGATCAAGTCGTCGTTTTTGCCCTTCGACGAGCGACTGGCGCTCATCGACGGTGTGATCAAGCCGCGCTACGCGGTCTTGATCGGCTGAATCACTCGGTGCGCAGCCGGGATTCGACGAGGCGCTCCAGTTCTTCCCACTGCTCGGCAGCCTCGGCTGCCGAGCCCTTGGGCTTGGCCGCCTTGGGGTCGAGGACCTTGGCGACGAAGGATCCGAGCGGCTGGTCGGCCGCCAGTGCCTTCTCGACGCTCGGGTCCTCGGCGTAATCGCCGACATCGCGCAGGAATTCCAGTGCCAGATCCAGCTGATCGCGGTCGACGGCGTCGGTGCCGTCGGCGATGTCATCGGCCAGCCCGGAGAGCACATAGATGTTCTCGTCGGTGACCTCGACCCGCAGCGAGCCGTCGGTGGCGGCGGTCCGGATGATCTCGAAGGAGCTGAAACCGGACAGATCGCTCTCGTGCTCGTCGGCCAGGTAGCGGGCCAACGCGCGCTCGGAGCTGAACACGCTGATGCGGCCGTTGCGGCCCAGGAACCGCGGATCGTCGCCGATGTAGCAGCGCAGCGTGTACAGCGTGCCGCTGTTGGTCATGACCCGGATCGGGTCGATGCCGACCTGGGTCCAGAAGTCCTCATCGCTGCCGAGGACCTGCCGCTCGGCCTCGGCCTCCAGCGCGTCTTCCTCTTCCTCGGTGTCGACCTCGCCCTCGATCAGCACCTCGTCGTCGTCCTCCTCGGCGACGGCCAGGTCGTCCTCTTCGGGCGCGGGCTCGGCCAGTTCGGCCTCGGCCTTGGCCGACTCGGCCGCATCGACCTCCGGTGTGCTGACCAACCCGTCGATGGCGTCGATGACACCGTCCCAGGCGCGGCCGATCACGGTCTCGATCTCCGACCACCGCTTACGGCCGGTGCGGCCCTCGAACGCGTCGATACCGCCGCCCAGGGTGCCCAGCACCGGGTTGCCGTTGAAGAACTTGGTGATGGTCGGCAGCTCGCACACATTGCCGATGGCCGAGACGATGGCCAGCGCGCCGTGCAGCGATGCCACCGCATCCGCGGTCGGCTTCTCGGCCACCAGTTCCGGCACCCCGACCAGGTCGTGCTGCTGATCCTCGGCCGGATCGAACCGGTGCGCGTTGGCCGTGCGGGCCTTCTCCCACGCGGGGTGGTCGGTCAGGTCGTTGTCGTCGTTCGTGCGCACGAACGCCGCCAGATCAGCCGCCGACTCGAAGGCGAAGATGTCCTCGTCCTTGCCGAGGAAGGCCTCCCACTCGTCGCCGGCATCGCGCCAGCGCGGAGCCCACAGGGTGTACAGGTCGCCATTGGTCAGTCCGAGCCGGACCGGCACGATGTCAGCCGCCATGGCGCATAGCCTAACCACCCAGCCTGGTCACACTGCGTGCCCGGCCCCGTCGCTACCGGGTATGCCCGGATACGGCCTCGCGGACCGTGCCGTCGGCACGGGCGGCCAACGCCCACCGGATCCGATCGGCAAGGCGCGGGATGGTCACCGAGCCGAGTTCCGCCGGGTCGACGAAGAGCAACGCACGAACTTCGTGATCCGGTGCGCGTAGGCCCGGTTCGTCGACGTCGAGCACGCCACCGTCATAGACGAACATGACAGAGTCGCCGAGTTCACCACCGTCATTGTGATGGTCGACCACCAGCAGTCGTCCGATGCCGAGCGCGTGCCCGAGTTCCTCACGGCACTCCCGAATGCAGGCGAGTGGGGCGGTCTCGCCCGCCTCGACCGCCCCACCGGGAATCTCGAGGTAGTCACGGTAGGTGGTGTCGACCATGAGGACACGGCCATCGGCGTGGGTGATCAGTGCACCGGCACCCTGCCGAACGCGGGCCAGTCGTGCGTAGTAACCGTCGGAGGGCTCACCGGTCGGAGACATTCCTCGATGAGGGCCCACAGGTCAGGCGGTCGGTCGCCAGAATCCCTGGAACCCCTGGCCGGCGTTGGTGGTTCGGATCGGAGAGAGTTGCACCGGGTCGCCGGCCTCGATCATCGTCCCGTTGCCGACGATCATCGCGACGTGACCGTCCCAGACGGCCAGGTCGCCGGGGCGCAACGAGCCCGCGTCGACCGCCGCACCGATGTCCTGCTCCTGCGCCAACCGGGGGATGGTCAGCCCGGCCTCGCGATAGGCCCACTGGGTCAGGCCACTGCAGTCCAGGCCGACCCCGGCGGTGGTTCCGCCCCACTGGTAGGGCACGCCGAGCTGGGTGAGCGCGTGGCGTACCGCACCGGCGGCCACCGCGTTCGGTGCCATGACGGCGGTGCCGTCGGGCAGCCGCACCGCCTCGCCCGCGCCGAACTGGGCGGCGTCGGGTGACTCGACCTCGCGGTGGTGGGCGGCCAGGACGGCGTCGGGTTGCCCCGCCCCGCCTGCCGCGCCGAAGGACGACAAGCCGGCCGGTGCGGACAGTGGCGGTGCCACCGACGCCACCGAGGCCGCCGGTGCCGCAGTGCCGAGCTGCCCGCGCAGCCCGTCCACCAATCCTCTGGCGGTGCTCTGGGCGTGCTGCGCCTCCTCGGTCAGTGCCTGTGCGGCGTCCGGCTGCTCAGCCAGCGCCTCGGCGCGCGCCTCGAACTCGGCGATGAGCCGTTCCAACTCGGTGCGCACCCGGTCGACGTGTCCGGTTGCGGTGTCCACGGACTCGGTGAGGGCGGCGACGCAGTCGGCCAGCTCGCGCAGTGCCGCCGCGAGCAGCCGCAGCCGACCGATTGCCGCGGTGGCAGCCGCTCCGGTCCACGACTGAGGCAGTCGGTCGGCGATACCGGCGACCGCATCGGCGGCCTCGATGAGCCGGCCGTGCAGCGCGATCAGATCGGCGCCCGCCTGCCCACCGGGGCCGAGTTGGGCGAGCAGGTGGTGCAACGGCGCACTCAGGACGGTCGACACGGTTCTACCGACCGAGCGCGCTGATCGACTGCTGCTCGGCCTCGACGTACCCGGTCGCCGAGCGCGCGGCGGTGCCCGCCGCACCACGCAGGTCGGCAGCGATGAGCGCCGCGAACTGTGCGGACTCAGCCAACGCCGCGCGGACCGCGGCGATGAAGTCGGCTCCGACGGGACCCAACGCCGTCGCCCCGGCGTGTGCCGCCGACGGCAGCGCGGCGGCGATCGCATCCAGGGTGGCCGACAAGGTCCTCAGGTCGGCGCCGGCGGCCCCGATGGCCGCGGTATCAGCGAACATGTCGTTATGACGCGCGCGGCGGCCATTCGGTTCCACCCAATTTCTCCAGACCCGCCGCACCCCGCCGGCACGGCGCCGCTCGACTAGTCTCTGCGCACATGGATCACATCGACGTCCATGTTGTCGATCACCCGCTGGCCGCCGCCCGACTGACCGCGCTGCGCGATGAACGCACCGACAATGCCGCGTTCCGCGCCGCCCTGCGCGACCTCACCTTGATGCTGGTCTACGAGGCCACCCGCGATGCCGCCACCGAGTCGATTCCCGTGCGCACCCCGCTGACCGACACCACCGGCAGTCGGTTGGCGAACCCGCCGCTGCTGGTGCCGGTGCTGCGGGCCGGGCTCGGCATGGTCGACCAGGCCCACGCGCTCATCCCGGAGGCCCAGGTCGGATTCGTCGGCATCGCCCGTAATGAGGAGACCCACCAGCCGACCCCCTACCTCGCCTCGCTACCCGACGATCTCAGTGGCCGTGCGGTCTTCGTTCTCGACCCGATGCTGGCCACCGGCGGTTCGATGGCCCACACCCTGGGTCTGCTGCACGAGCGCAATGCCGACGACATAACCGCCATCTGTGTCGTCTGCGCACCGGAGGGCATTGCCGCGCTGGAGGCGGCCGCCCCGGGAATCCGGTTGATCACCGCGGCCCTCGATGACGGGCTCAACGAAATCGCCTACATCGTGCCGGGATTGGGCGATGCGGGGGACCGCCAGTTCGGTCCCAGATAGCAGTTCGGGCCGTCGGCGCGGGGTGCGCGCGACGGCCCGAAGTGGGGTTGGTCAGCAGTAGTAGTAATCGGTGGTGCCGTCGTAGGCGAGGTCCCAGCAGACATCGGCGTGGGCGGGTCCGGCCACACCGAGGGCCGTGGCGCCGAGGGCGGCGGCCAGAACGGTGGTGCCGGCGGCGGTGGCGATGAGGGTGCGAATGCGAGTGATCATCTGATTTCTCCTTGGTCGGTGGTGCCTGTTGTTGACCAAAGAGTCGCGCACGAGACTTGGAAAGTTCTTGGTACGGGCTACCAGCGCCGGGCGGCGGTGACGAGCCGATCCGTCAGCGACTGCGCAGCGGCGCGGGCGGTGTCCAGATCATCGGTGGGTGGGCGTCGAACTTCGATATAGGACTTCAGTTTCGGCTCGGTTCCCGACGGTCGTATCACCACCCGCAGACCGTCACCGGACAGGATCAGCGCATCGGTGCGGTGCTGACCCCGACGCCGGTCGAGATCCTCAACGGTGACCGGGATGCCGGCCAGTTCGGCGGGCGGATCGGCCCGCAGCCGCGACATCGCCGCGGCCGCGTCGTCGACCCGTCGTGATACCGCCGTCGTGAGGTGGACGCCGTGGCGGCGGGCCAACTCGTCCAGCGCGTCGAGCAGCGTACGGCCCTGCCGGCGCAATGCGGCCACCAGATCGCACACGAGCACCGCGGCGCTGATGCCGTCCTTGTCGCGCACCGCCGTCGGGTCGACGCAGTGCCCGATGGCCTCCTCGTAGGCGTATATCAGTTCGGCGCCGACCAGCCCCTCGCCGGCGCGGGCCAGCCATTTGAAACCGGTGAGGGTTTCCGCGTACCGAGCACCGTGATCCGCGGCGATGGCCGCCAGCATCCGGGAGGACACCACGGTGCTCGCCACCAGTGCCGGGGCCGGATCGGACTGGGTGGACAGCAGGTAATCGCCGAGCAGCCAACCGGTTTCGTCACCGGTCAGCATGCGCCAACGTTGTCTCCCCCCGTCGCTCCGCTCGCCCCGGTTGCTGGTCGGGACCCCGACCGCACACCGGTCAGCGTCGGGATCCAGGGCGATGGCCACTTCGGCATCGACGTCGATGGCCAGTGCCTGCAGCAGATCGGTGGCGCCGGGCTCCTCGGGATTCGGGAAGGCGACGGTGGGGAAGTCCGGGTCCGGTGCGAACTGCCCGTCCACGACGTGGACATCGTCGACACCGGCCAACGCCAGTGCATCCAAGGCGAATTCGCCGCCGACACCGTGTAGCGGTGTCAACGCCACGCGTACCGGACCGGTCGACCGGCGCACCGAGGCCGCCCGCTCCAGGTAGGCCTCGATGACCTCGGCGCCGGTCGGTTCGACTGGCACCCGGGCGATCTCGTCGGCATGCGGTGCCCTGGTGATGGCCGCCTCGATGTCACGGTCGGTCGGCGAGACGATCTGCAGGCCGCCGTCGCCGAAGACCTTGTAGCCGTTGTCGGCGGCCGGGTTGTGTGACGCGGTGATCTGCACTCCGGCTGCCGCGCCCAGTCGGCGCACCGCAAAGGCCACCACCGGTGTCGGTGCCGGGGTGAACAGAAAAGTGACCGGAAAACCTTCGGCGGCAAGCACTTCGGCCGCGGCCGCGGCGAACTGTTCGGAGCCGTGTCGGGCGTCGCGGCCGACCACCACCGCCGAGCCGCCCAGACAGCGTTCCTTGAGCACCTGCGCCAGTGCCCAGGTGGCGCGCAGCACCACGGCCAGGTTCATGCCATCGGGTCCGCCGCGCAGCGGGCCGCGCAACCCCGCCGTGCCGAAGGTCAGCGGGTGGGCGAACCGGCGGGCGAGTTCGGCGTCATCGCAGGCGGCCAGTTCGGTGGCGGTGGCCGGGTCCGGGTCATGCGCGATCCAGTCCTGTGCCGCAGTCATGTGCCGATTGTGCCTGCTTCGGCATCGGCGAGCTTGCGTAGCACCGGCGCCACCAGCATCAGCAGGTCGAACTCCAGGTCGGTGAGGTTCTCGCGCATCGAATCGTGCAACCAGCTGTCCCGCTCGGCCCGGTCCGCCGCGAGCAGGTCGACGCCGGCCTCGGTGAGCTCGACGAGCTGGCGGCGGCGGTCGGTGTCATCGGTGCGCCGCGACGCCAGCCCGGCGGCGACCAGACCGTTGATGCTGTCGGTCAGTGACTGCACCCGGACATGCATGCGGGTCGACAGTTCTGCGGGCGTGGCGGCGCCGGTCCGGGTCACCTCGGCCAACACCTGCATCTGGCTCAGCGTCAGCGCATGGTCGGGCCGGTGCCTGCGCAGCTGGCGTGCGACAGCCATCACCGACTCCCGCAGCTCGGTGGCCGCCGGGATGGAAGAGTGTGTCATATACCAAGTTATACCTTGCTAATTTGACGAATTGTTGCATGTTGATACGATTCATACACAAGTCAGAACTTGTTAATTGAGGGGGGTGGCATGCGGTCCGCGGTGAAGTGGGTGGTGCTGGTCGCGATCAGCGCAGCCGTCGCGGCCGGATTCACCGCCCTCGGCGTCCCGTCGGCCGCCCTGTTCGCTGCACTCGTCGTCGGCATCTGTCTGGCGCTGGCGTCGTTCGCCCCCGCCGGGGTGCCGCGTCCCGCCGGAATGGCCGCGCAGGGCATCCTCGGCGTCTACATCGGGACCATGGTGTCCCCGGATGCCGTCGGTGCCCTCGGACCGCACTGGTCGATCGTGGTGGCCGTGGCAGTGGGGACCCTGGTGCTCAGCGTGCTGGCCGGCGCACTGCTCGGCCTGCGGCGTGATGTCACCGCGCTGACCGGTTCACTGGCGCTGACCGCCGGCGGAGCGTCCGGGCTGGTGGCGATCGCCCGCGAACTCGGCGGTGACGAACGCATGGTGTCGGTGGTGCAGTATCTGCGGGTCGGCCTGGTGACGGCGTCCATGCCGATCGTGGTGACGTTGATCTTCCATGCCGACCGGTCGCATCCGGGATCGGCGATCAGTCAAACACCCACGGCGCCCTGGTATCTGAGCGTGGCGATCATGGTGGCGCTGATCATCGTCGGAACCCTGCTCGGCAAGCTGGTCAGGCTGCCCGGCGCAGGTTTGCTCGGTCCACTGGCGTGCACGGTCGTCCTCGAGCTCACCGGGCACTCGTCGGGTTTGAGCGTCCCGGTGGTGTTGGTCTGGGCCGGCTATCTGTTGATCGGTTGGCAGGCCGGCCTGGCGTTCACGCGTGATTCACTGCGCTCGGTCGGCCGTGCGCTGCCCGCGGCGCTGACATTGATCGTGGTGCTGACGGTGGCCACCGCCGGACTCGGGGTGCTGCTGTCACATGTCACCGGCCTGAGCCTGCTGGAGGGATACCTGGCCACCAGCCCGGGTGGCGTTTATGCGGTGCTGGCCACTGCCGTCGAAACCGGGGCCAATGTCACCTTCATCATCGCCGCCCAGGTGGTGCGAATCCTGTTGATGCTCTTTGCGGCACCCTTCCTGGCCAAGGCGATGGCCGCCCTGAGCAGGCGCCGGTCGGCGCGTCGGGCCGATCGCGCTGCACCGGCAGCGCCTGCCACCCGGTAGATGATCGGCTGGGCGGCAACATCATTGGCCTTGAAGTTGGCCAGCACGAACCGCCGGAAACCGGGGTGCAAAAGCAGTGCCGGTAGGAAGGTGCGCAAGGTCGGCCAACTCGCGTGGTTGACGATCCGGTAGTCGGCCGGCTCGCCGGGTAGCGGGCGCAGCAGCGTCGAGTTCGGCAGCGCGGTGTGGCGCTGGAACCAGCCCGCGGTGTACTCCCAGACGGCATGCACGGTCTCGGTGTCGGCGCAGTGAAAGTAGTTGAACAGGAACCAGTCGGCACTGCGGTGGTCGACATCGGCGATCCGGGCGGCGTTCTCGGCGGCGAGATCATAGGCGTGCTCCCCGAGGACGGCGGTCAGCGCACGGTAATTCGCATCTGCGCGCACCGCGTCCACGTCCCGGATATCCCGGGTGCGGATCAGCACCACGACGTCATGGCGGGCCGGTCGGAGGCCGGCCCGCGCCAGCAGTTCGGCCCCCTCGCCCGGTGGTCGCAGCGCCCCGCGGAATACCACGGCCTCGACCACATCGGTGCGGGCGCCCAGCGCGTCGCACAGTGCGACCGCACGTGCCATCGCCGTCCTGCGGCGTCGCGACGGTAGCGGGAACGGCCCTACCCAGCGGCCGATTTCGGCCGCGACGACCAGAAACCCGCCCGGATCGGTGGTGGTGAGACCGACCGGGGTGGCCAACATGTCGTTGATGACCTTCATCGTGTCTCCGGACGCCGGTCCAGGCCGGAGAGGCGGTACGCCAACACATTGCGCACCGCGGGCAGTCGGCCGGCGACCCGCATGACGGCATTACGCAACGGCCGGCGCCGGGCGGACAGGGTGGCCATCTCGGTGAGCCGACCGGCCAGGGCGACGACCCGTTCGGCGGTCCGGCGGCGATCGGTCGCGTAATCGTCGAGCAGTGCCGGGGATTCGCCGTGCAGTACCCGCGACAGCGTCTCGGCGGCGGCGACCGCATCTTCGATGCCCAGGTTCATTCCCTGTCCACCGGCGGGCGAGTGCACATGGGCAGCATCACCGGCCAGCAGCACCCGGCCCTGCCGGAAGGTGTCGGCGAGGCGGTGGTGCACCCGGAAGCGGGAACCCCACACCACCTCCTCGACGACGGCCGGTCGCGCCTGCGGTCCACGCGCGTCGAGCAGTGCCTGGACGAACGCGACGTCGGGTGCGGCGGGTGCGTCGTCGACCGTCGCCACGATGCGATACCGGTTATCGGGCAGCGGGGCGAGCACCACCAGGCCGGCGGGGGAGAAGTACAGGATCACCTCATCGGCGGGCACACCGCCGGACAGGCGCACATCGGCGAGCACGAACGACTCGCCATAGGTGCTGCCGGCGAACGCGATGTCCGCCTGGTCGCGGACGGTGCTGTGCAGCCCGTCGGCGCCCAGGATGTACTGCGCTGCGATCTCGCGGCCGTCCGAGCAGGTGGCGACGATTCCGTCGGCGTCTTCGGTGAGGCGGGTCAGGGTGACCGGCCGCAGGACCTGCCCGCCGAGGTTCTCCAGCCGCTTGAGTAGCAGCGCCTCGGTGTCGGCCTGCGAGATCATCAAGGTGTACGGGTACGGAGTCGGGAGCCCGCGGAACGGCACCTCGACCAGCACGGTGTCCCGGTCGCGGATGGTGAAGGCCGGTGTGTGCACGCCGCGGGCCACCAGATCCGGGGTGACGCCGAAGCGCTCGAGTAGTTCCAGGGTGCGGGCATGCACGACGGCGGCGCGGGAGGTGTTGGCACCTTCGGCCTGGCTGTCGATCACCGTCACCCGATGGCCGCGCTGGGTGAGCACGATGGCGGCGGTCAGCCCGATCGGGCCGGCCCCGACGATCAGGACTTCTGTCATGACTCCTCCTATGTCAACAAACGTTGGCCAACAACTGTTGACCAACGGTAGGCTCGCGCCTGCGTCGTTGTCAACGGTTGTTGGCCTACGATCGTTGGCATGAGGCGACCGGCATCGGAGACCAAGGCGGTGATCCTGGCCGCGGCCCGGCAGCGCTTCGCCGCCGACGGCTACGAACGGGCCACCATCCGTGCGATCGCGGCCGACGCGGGCATCGATCCGGCCATGGTGATGCGCTACTACGGCAGCAAGGAGGGGTTGTTCGCCGCTGCCGCGGAGTTCGACCTCGAACTGCCGGATCTGACGCAGGTCCCGATCGACGATCTCGGTGCCGCACTGGCCGCACACTTCGTTCAGCGGTGGGAGCGTGACGACGCGCTGCTCATCCTACTACGTGCCGGCGTCACCAATCCTGCTGTGGCAGAACGGATGCGGACGATCTTCGCCGCGCAGCTGGCCCCGGTGATCGGCAAGGCCATCGATGATCCCGCACAGGCGCCGACGCGCGCGAGCCTGGCTGCGTCGCAGGTGTTGGGGATGGCGCTGTGCCGCTACGTGCTGGCCTTCCCGCCGCTGCAGCAGATGACCGGCGAGGAGATCGTCGCGTGGATCGGCCCGACGCTGCAGCGGTACCTGGTCGACAGGTGAACCTAGAGCCGCGCGATCACCGCGGCCAACAGGGTGCCCATCCGGGTCGCCGACCGCCGACCGGCCTCCAGCACCTCTTCGTGGTTGAGCGGCTGCCCGGTCATCCCCGCCGCCAGATTGGTGACCAGCGAGATTCCCAGCACCGCCGCGCCGGCCGCACGGGCGGCGATCGTCTCGTGCACCGTCGACATGCCCACCAGGTCCGCGCCGAGGGTGCGCAGCATCCGGATCTCGGCCGGGGTCTCGTAGTGCGGGCCGGGCAGCCCGGCGTACACCCCCTCGGTCAGCCCCGGATCGATCTCGCGGGCGACGGCGCGCAGTGCGGGCGAGTACGCGTCCACCAGATCGACGAACTGCGCGCCGACCAGGGGCGAACGTGCGGTCAGATTCAGATGGTCGGCGATCAATACCGGCTGCCCGACGGACATGTCGGAGCGCACGCCACCGGCGGCATTGGTGAGGATGACGGTGTCGGCGCCGGCGGCGCAGGCCGTGCGCACCGGGTGCACCACGTGGCGCAGGTTGTGTCCCTCATAGGCATGGATCCGGCCGACCAGCACCAACACCCGGTGGGCGCCGATGACGATCGAGTGCACCCGCCCGCTGTGCCCGGCCGCGGTCGGTGGGGTGAAGCCGGGCAGATCGGCCATCGGAATCGACGCCGTGGGCTCGCCGAGGGCTTCCAGCGCCGGGGCCCAACCCGACCCCAGGACGACGGCGACATCGTGGGTGCGTTCGCCGGTGAGTTCGCTGATGGCGCGGGCGGCGTGGTCGGCGGCCGACTGAGGATCTGACACGAGTGAGATACTGCCAGGATGTCCACGGTCACCGCGTCGTCGAGCGTCGAGGACGCCGTCAACCGCCGCAGTGGCGATCTGATCGCGCTGTCGCACGATATCCACGCCGAGCCCGAGCTGGCGTTCGCCGAGCACCGCAGCTGCGCCAAGACCCGAGCGCTGGTCGCCGAGCGTGGCTTCGAGGTGCACGAGGCCCCCGGTGGGCTGGACACCGCCTTCCGGGCCGAGTTCGGCAGTGGGCCGCTGGTCATCGGCGTTTGCGCCGAGTATGACGCGCTGCCCGAGATCGGGCATGCCTGTGGGCACAACATCATCGCCGCGTCCGCGGTGGGCACCGCGCTGGCGCTGGCCGACGTCGCCGACGATCTCGGCCTGACCGTCGTGCTGATCGGCACCCCGGCCGAGGAGGCCGGCGGCGGAAAGGTCTTGCTGCTCAACGCCGGAACCTTCGACGACATCGCCGCGGCGGTGATGCTGCATCCCGGGCCCGCCGATATCGCGGCGGCCCGTTCGCTCGCGCTGACAGAGGTGGCCGTCAAGTACACCGGCCGCGAATCGCATGCCGCCGTCGCGCCGTATCTCGGGGTGAACGCCGCCGACGCGGTGACGGTGACGCAGGTGGCGATCGGTCTGCTGCGTCAGCAGTTGGCGCCGGGGCAGATGATGCACGGCATCGTCACCGACGGCGGGCAGGCCACCAACGTCATCCCGGCCCATGCCGAACTGCGCTACACCATGCGGGCCACCGAGATGGCCTCGCTGCGCAAGCTGGAGGAGAAGATGGCGGGCTGTTTCGCGGCCGGCGCGATGGCCACCGGGGCCACGCACACCGTCACCGAGACCGCGCCGCCCTATGACGCGCTGGCCCCGGACCCGTTCCTGTCCGAGGTGTTCCGCGCCGAGATGCGGCGCGCCGGCCGGCATCCGCTGCCCGTCGAGTTGGAGGCCGCTTTGCCGCTGGGTAGCACCGATATGGGCAACGTCACCCAGCTGCTGCCGGGCATCCACCCGGTTGTCGGCATCGATGCCGGCGGTGCGTCACTGCACCAGCCCGAGTTCGCCGCCGCGGCGGCCGGACCGAGCGCGGACAAGGCCGTCATCGAGGGCGCGATCATGTTGGCGCGCACGGTGGTTGCGCTCGCCGAGGACGCCGGCGAGCGGGATCGCGTGCTGGCCGCGCGGGATCGGCGGGTGTCATGAGCCTGCGCGCACATACCGAGGCCTGGCTGGCCGCCCACCACGGCGAGTTGGTGGCCTGGCGCCGGCACATCCACGCGCACCCCGAACTGAGCCGTCAGGAGTTCGCGACCACCGAGTTCATCGCCGCCCGGCTGGCCGAGGCCGGCCTGAACCCGAAGGTCCTGCCCGGCGGGACCGGACTGACCTGCGATTTCGGCCCGGAGGACCGGCCGCGGGTCGCGCTGCGGGCCGATATCGATGCGTTGCCGATGGCCGAGCGCACCGGGCTGCCGTTCGCCTCGACGGTGCCCGGGGTGGCGCACGCCTGCGGGCACGATGCGCACACCAGCGTGCTGCTGGGTGCGGCGTTGGCGCTGGCCTCGGCGCCCGAACTGCCGGTCGGGGTGCGGCTGATCTTCCAGCCCGCCGAGGAGCTGATGCCCGGCGGCGCGCTGGATGCGGTGGCAGCCGGGGCGGTGACCGGGCTATCCCGGATCTTCGCGCTGCACTGCGATCCGCGCTTGGAGGTCGGCAAGGTCGCGGTGCGACTCGGGCCCATCACCTCAGCCGCCGACTCGATCGAGATCACCCTGCACTCGCCGGGCGGGCACACCTCGCGGCCGCATCTGACCGGGGATCTGGTGTACGCGCTGGGGTCGCTGATCACCGGTGTGCCCGGCGTGTTGTCGCGACGCATCGATCCCCGCAAGAGCACGGTGATGGTGTGGGGGGCGGTCAACGCCGGTGTCGCCGCCAATGCGATCCCGCAGACCGGCACTCTGGCCGGCACCATCCGCACCGCAAGCCGGGAGACCTGGCTGACCTTGGAAGCACTTGTCCGCGAGGTGGTTTCGTCGATCCTGGCGCCGCTGTCGGTGGAGCACAGCGTCAACTACCGCCGCGGCGTGCCGCCGGTGGTCAACGAGGAACACTCCACCCGGATCTTCACCCACGCCATCGAGGCACTCGGCCCCGATGCGCTTGCCGACACCCATCAGTCCGGTGGTGGGGAGGACTTCTCCTGGTACCTGGAGGAGGTGCCCGGCGCGATGGCCCGGCTGGGGGTGTGGTCCGGGCAGGGACCACAACTGGATCTGCACCAGCCGACGTTCGACCTGGACGAGCGCGCGCTCGCGGTCGGCGTTCGGACGATGGTCAACCTGGTGGAGTTGTCTGCCTGAAACACCCCCCCTGCGAGCGACCGTGTCTGTACGCGGACACGCTGTCGTGAGTGACATTTTGCGGTCGCTCAGCAGAAACAATTCATGCACAGACGCGGGTTCATCCACATATCGCGTGATGGGCGTGGCGGTTGGCGGTCGGCGGGGATGAACATCTGATGCATGGGCGCAGAGCTTGATGACCTGTTCGAACGTCAAGGTGGTGTCGCCACCAGTGCGCAAGTCCTGGGTCTGCTGACCCGGCGCGGACTCCAGACGGCGCTCGACTACGGGTCGATCGAACGGTTGTGGCACGGGGTGTACTGCCGTGCCGATCCAGATCGCAACACGATGCTGCGAGGGCTCGACTTATCCTGCCAGACAATGGTTCCCAGCTGTCTCGGTACGGCAGCAGCGGCCTTCGGATTCGATACCGAGGAGCCGCCCGACCTACATGTGCTCAGCCCCGTGGGATCGCGGCTCCGATCCGCCGAGGGATTGGTGGTGCACCGGCGCGACGGCGCACCCTTGGTCGAGGTGGCCGGCCGGCCGGCGACAGCACCCGCGTGGACGGCGGTGGAAGTGGCTCGTTCGCTGCGCCGCGGACGTGCCCTGGCCACGCTGGACGCTGCGTTGCGCAGCGGGCACTGCAACCGCGACGGGTTGCACCGAGCGGCGATGGACCAGGCCTGCCGCCGCGGCATCGTGGCGGTGCGCGAACTGATCCTGCTGGCCGATCCGCGCGCCGAGTCGCCGATGGAGAGCGAGGCAAGGTTGGTCATGCACGATGGTGGTCTACCGACCCCGCATCTGCAGTACGAGATCGTGGACGGCAACGGCGATCTCAGGCGGTTCGACTTCGCATGGCCGGAGGTCGGGGTGGCCGCGGAGTACGAGGGCGTCGACTATCACAGCGGAGTCGACGCGATGCGTCGCGATCGGCGGAAGCTGGCGGCGGTTCAGGACGTCGGCTGGGTCTCTGTGCCGATCCTGTTCGAAGACATCCGGCACCATCCGCGGGAGTTCGTGGCCAGAATGGAGCGTCAGCTTCAGCGCAGAACTGCCATGCGAGCGACCGCATAGTGTCACCACGCGCGGCGTGTCGGCGTACAGACACGGTCGCTCGCGGGAAAGGAGAGTCAGGGGCCGACGTTGCGGGCCGGCCGGGTCCGGATGTCGTGCACATACGCCTCGGGTGCGCCGGCGATCTCGGCGGCATCGGCCATCACGCCGAGATAGCGCGCCGAGGGCAGGCCGCCCTCCCAGGCGTCGACCACATACAGCCAGGCCAGTGTCGGATCCATCTCGGTGTCCGAGGACAGCCGGTGCACCCGGCAGCGGATCTTCTTGTGGAAGCCCAGCTCGGAGCCCTCCCACTGATCCAGATTGGCCTCGTCCTCAGTGGTCACGTCGTAGAGCACGACGAACACCTTCGACGATGGGTCCTCGACCAGGGTGGCCAATGAGCCTTCCCAGCTGTAGTCCTCGCCGCCGAAGGTCAGGCGCCACCCGTGCAGCCAGCCGGTGCCGGCCATCGGTGAATGGGGCGCCCGCTGCAGCATCTGTTCCGGATGCATGTTCGATCCGTAAGCGGCATAGAGCGGCACGGCGCCAACTCTATGCGGTCCGGTGGGCAGGAGCGCAGCGACCCGGGAAATGTTCGAGTGGGCTGCAGCGCAGCGACCCGGGGGATTCATGCCGCGGCCCCCGGACGGCTTCAGTAGGTTATGTCCGTGCCTACCAGGATCGTGATCATCGGCGGAGGACCGGCCGGCTACGAAGCTGCCCTGGTGGCGGCGGCCAGGGGACCGGAGGTTGTCCAGGTCACCGTCGTGGACAGCGACGGCGTCGGCGGGGCGTGTGTGCTGTTCGACTGTGTGCCGTCCAAGACGTTCATCGCCTCGACCGGTGTGCGCACCGAGCTGCGCCGCGCCAACGGCCTGGGATTCGACATCGCCATCGACGACGCCAAGATCTCGCTGGGCCAGATTCACAATCGGGTCAAGACGCTGGCCCGGTCACAGTCCGCCGATATCGGCGCCCAGCTGCTGCGCGACGGCGTCAACGTCGTGCAGGGCCGCGGCGAACTGGTCGACGACGTGCCCGGAATGGCCGCCCACCGGATCAAGGTGACCACCCCGGACGGCAAGGTCGGCGTCCTGAAGGCCGATGTCGTACTCATCGCGACCGGGGCGACCCCCCGCGTGCTGCCCAACGCCGTCCCTGATGGCGAACGCATCCTGAACTGGCGTCAGCTCTACGACCTGACCGAGCTGCCCGAGCATCTGGTGATCGTCGGATCCGGTGTCACCGGCGCCGAGTTCTGCAGCGCCTACACCGAGCTCGGCGTCAAGGTGACGGTGGTGGCCAGCCGAGACCTGATCCTGCCGCACGAGGACGCCGACGCCGCGGCCGTGCTGGAGGAGGCGTTCGCCGAACGCGGGGTGGAGCTGGTGAAGAACGCCCGCGCCGACTCGGTGACCCGCACCGACCGCGGTATCAAGGTGTCCATCGCCGACGGCCGCACCGTCGAGGGCAGCCACGCCCTGATGACCGTCGGTTCGGTGCCCAACACCTCCGGGCTGGGGCTGGACCGCGTCGGCATCGAACTGGGCCCCGGCAACTACCTGAAGGTGGACCGTGTCTCGCGCACCACCGCCCCCGGGATCTATGCCGCGGGCGACTGCACCGGCCTGTTGCCGCTGGCCTCGGTGGCCGCCATGCAGGGCCGCATCGCGATGTACCACGCCCTGGGCGAGGGGGTGTCGCCGATCCGGCTGCGCACGGTGGCCTCGGCGACCTTCACCCGGCCCGAGATCGCCGCTGTCGGGGTGCCGCAGACCTCGATCGACAGCGGCGCGGTGCCCGCCCGCACCCTGATGCTGCCGCTGACCACCAACGCCCGGGCCAAGATGTCGCTGCTGCGACGCGGTTTCGTCAAGATCTTCTGCCGACCGGCCACCGGCGTGGTGATCGGCGGAGTTGTGGTGGCACCGATCGCCTCCGAGCTGATCCTGCCGATCGCGCTGGCGGTGCAGAACAACCTGACGGTCACCGATCTGGCGCAGACGCTGTCGGTGTACCCGTCGCTGTCGGGGTCCATCGTCGAGGCCGCCCGCCGCCTGATGGCCCACGACGATCTGGACTAGCCAACCTCGACTCAGGGCCAGGTTCGCCTGCCGACGGGCCACACCGGCCGGTCCCGCGACGTAGGCTCGGGTACGTGACTGACCCGATTTCAGGCAATGGTCAAGCTCAACTCGGACCGGCCCAGCGCGCGGCAGCCTGGCAACGCCTGGGCAGCGAGCAATTCGACGTGGTGGTGATCGGCGGCGGTGTCGTCGGTGTCGGCGCGGCGCTGGACGCCGCCACCCGCGGCCTCAAGGTGGCGTTGGTGGAGGCGCGGGACTTCGCCTCGGGTACGTCGAGTCGCAGCTCGAAGATGTTCCACGGCGGGTTGCGCTATCTGGAGCAACTGGAGTTCGGTCTGGTGCGGGAGGCCTTACACGAACGCGAGCTCTCCCTGACCACGCTGGCACCGCATCTGGTCAAGCCGCTGCCATTCCTGTTCCCGCTCACCAAACGATTGTGGGAACGGCCCTACATCGCGGCAGGTATCTTCCTCTACGACCAGCTCGGCGGCGCGAAATCCGTTCCGGCGCAGAAACATCTGCTCAAGGCGGGGGCGCTGCGGCTGGCACCCGGCCTGAAGCGCAGCTCGTTGATCGGTGGTATCCGCTATTTCGACACCGTCGTCGACGACGCCCGGCACACCATGACGGTTGCCCGCACGGCCGCGCATTACGGCGCGGTGGTGCGGACCTCGACGCAGGTGGTGGCGCTGTTGCGGGAGGGCGACCGGGTCACCGGCGTGCGGGTGCGCGACTCCGAGGACGGGTCGACCACCGAGGTCCGCGGCCACGTCGTCGTCAACGCCACCGGGGTGTGGACCGACGAGATCCAGGCATTGTCCAAGGAACGCGGGCGATTTCGGGTTCGCGCCTCCAAAGGGGTGCACATCGTGGTGCCGCGCGACCGCATCGTCAGCGAGGTGGCGATCATCCTGCGCACCGAGAAGTCGGTGCTGTTCGTGATCCCGTGGGGCACCCACTGGATCATCGGCACCACCGATACCGACTGGAATCTCGATTTGGCCCACCCGGCGGCCACCAAGGCCGATATCGACTACATCCTCGGCCACGTCAACTCGGTGCTGGCCACCCCGTTGACCCATGACGATATCGACGGGGTCTATGCGGGTCTGCGTCCGCTGTTGGCCGGGGAGAACGAATCCACCTCGAAGCTGTCGCGCGAGCACGCCGTCGCGGTGCCCTCGCCCGGACTGGTGGCGATCGCCGGCGGCAAGTACACCACATACCGCGTGATGGGTGCCGACGCCATCGATGCCGCAGCCGAATTCGTGCCGACCCGGGTCGCGCCGTCGATCACCGAGAAGGTGCCACTGGTCGGTGCCGACGGCTACTTCGCGCTGGTGAACCAGACCGAGCATGTCGGCACGCACTACGGGTTGCACCCCTACCGGGTGCGCCATCTGCTGGACCGGTACGGCTCGCTGATCGGTGAGGTGCTCTCGCTCGCCGACGACAAACCCGAACTGCTGGAACCGATCACGGATGCGCCGGTGTACCTGAAGGTCGAAGCGGTCTACGCCGCAGCCGCCGAGGGGGCGCTGCACCTGGAGGACATCCTGGCCCGGCGCATGCGCATCTCGATCGAGTACCCGCACCGCGGCGTGGACTGCGCCCGCGAGGTCGCCGAAACCGTTGCCCCCGTGCTCGGTTGGAGTGCCGATGATGTCGACCGTGAGGTCGCGACCTACCTGGCCAGGGTCGAGGCGGAGGTGCGCTCGCAGACCCAACCCGACGACGAATCCGCCGACGCGTTGCGGGCGGCAGCGCCGGAGGCCCGCGCCGAGATCCTGGAACCGGTGCCGCTGAATTGATTGTGCCCGACGGCCCACCCAGTCACGCCGGTATCGGCCCGTCCCGGGTGCGGGTGCACGGCGGTCGGTTGGTCGACGAGTTCGAGCGGCGGTGGGGCGCCGGCGCGAAAGTGATTGCCGGGGAGGTCTTTTCGGCCGACGGGGTGCCCTTCGACGAGACGTCGGTGCTGGCGGCCGGTGCTTATGTCTATCTGTACCGCGAGCTGCCCGACGAGGTCCCGGTGCCGTTCGAGATGCCGGTGCTGTACCGCGACGACGACCTGCTGGTCGTCGACAAGCCACATTTCCTGGCCACCATGCCGCGCGGCGGGCACGTCGTGCAGACGGCGCTGGTGCGGTTGCGCCGCGATCTCGGACTGCCCGAGCTGAGCCCGGCGCACCGACTGGATCGCCTCACTGCCGGGGTGCTGCTGTTCACCGTGCGTCGTGAGGTGCGCGGGGCGTACCAGACCCTGTTCGCCGACGGCCGGGTGCACAAGAGCTATCTGGCCCGCGCCGGCGGCACCCCGACCGTGCTGCTGCCCACGGTGTTGCGCAGTCGCATCACCAAGGTCCGCGGTCGGCTGCAGGCGTTCGAGGAGCCCGGCGAGCCCAATGCCGAGACATTCGTCGAGAGTCTGGGCGACGGGCTGTATCGGCTGACTCCGCGGACGGGGCGCACCCATCAGCTACGGGTGCATCTGGCCTCGATCGGTATCCCGATCGACGACGACCCGCTCTACCCGGATGTGCTGGATATCGCGCCCGGCGATTTCACCCGTCCGTTGCGCCTGCTGGCGCACCGCCTGGAGTTCGCCGACCCGGTCACCGGGGCGCAACGAAGCTTCGTCAGCGATCGCGACCTGCTCAGCCCACCCTGCGGGTGAACTGCGCGATACCGCCGTAATGCGCAAGGTCGTGCGTCTGGGCCAACGGATTCTCGTCGAATAGGTACTCGACATAGAGCTTGTCTATTTTCTGCGCGACATCGACGGGAATGTTTCCGATGACGGCTGCTTCCAATCCTTCGATATCAATCTTCAGGATGTCTATTTGCCCGTGCTTTTCGATGACATCACGCAGAATCTGCTGCGAATTGACGCATGTTACGGTCAGGGAATTGCCGAGTTCGGCATTCACCCCGCCGTACCGGCCGGTCTCCTCGAAACCGAACTCGACCTCGCCGTCGGCCGCACCGACTGCGACCTCCTGCAGGGTGTAGCGATCTTCGAACGGCTTCAGATTCTCGCGCAGGCGCGTCACGTTACGAGGCAGCGGCTCGAACAGATAGGTGTGCGCCTGCGGGGTGCGGGACAGAAAGTAGGCGGCTGAAATGCCGATATTGGACCCGAAGTCGACGATCACGCGGTCGGTGGCGTCGGCCGCGTAATCGGAGCGACAGAAAATCTCGTTGACCGTCAGCAAGTCGTGCGAAGAATAAAGGCGTAGAGCCACCCAGCCTTGCGGGGTCTTCACCCGGACCGTGCTCGGGTAGGTCCCGGAGCCGGTGACGTACTGCTTGAAGATCGCGACCGGATGTTCGTAGACCCGCAGCATGTTGCGTGCGGCGGTGTAGTTCCGGCGGTGCAGCACTGATCCGGCAATTTTGCCGACGCCGCGCCCAGCGATCTGCATTACACCTCCAGTGTGACGGGCCGACCTTTCGGAGTGGATGCCCGGTTCTGAATGAGATTAGTCGTCGGCACAGCTATTCACAGCCCAGGGCGGCCGGATTGTTGCGCTCGCGTCCAAACTTCGGCGGCGTCCGCCCAGACAGCGGCATGCCGCCGATCCGCGGTTCGCCGCATGTCAGCGTGGCGATCTGGTCTACTACCGGCGTGGATCGCAGCGCGTTTGACCAACTGTTCGACATGTCGGATCGCACCGTGATTGTGACCGGCGGCACGCGTGGCATCGGGTTGGCGCTGGCTGAGGGTTTTGTGCTGGCCGGCGCCCGGGTTGTGGTGGCCAGCCGCAAACCGGACGCCTGCACCGCCGCGGCCGAGCATCTGCGGGCACTCGGCGGTCAGGCCATCGGCGTGCCGGCACACATGGGTGACGTCGACGATCTGGGTGCGCTGGTGGCAGCCACCGTGGCCGAGTTCGACGGTGTCGACGTGGTGGTCAACAACGCCGCCAACGCGCTGGCCCAGCCGCTCGGGCAGATGACCCCGGCGGCCTGGGAGAAGTCCTATGCGGTCAACCTGCAGGGCCCGGTGTTCCTGGTGCAGCACGCGCTGCCGTATCTGCGGCAGAGCCCGTCGGCGGCGGTGCTGAACATGGTGTCGGTCGGTGCGTTCAACTTCGCCCCGTCGCTGTCGATCTACGCATCGGGCAAGGCGGCGCTGATGTCGATGACGCGGTCGATGGCCGCCGAGTTGGCCCCGGTGGGCATCCGGGTCAACGCGATCGCCCCCGGTCCCGTCGACACCGACATGATGCGCAACAACCCGCAGGAGGCGATCGAGGCGATGACGAAGGGGACGCTGATGAAGCGGCTGGCGTCACCGGACGAGATGGTCGGCGCGGCGCTGCTGCTGTGTTCGCCGGCCGGTAGTTACATGACCGGGCAGGTCGTCATCGTCGACGGTGGCGGAACGGCGCGCTAGGACTTGCGGCGATTACCGAACGCCTCGGCGAAGGCCCGCATATCGCCGCTGCTGCCGGCCAGGATCTGGCTCCGGTTCTCGACGTGCAGGGCGGTTTCCAGACAACCCGCGTCGAGGTTGGCCCACAACACCTGTTTGGTGGACTCCAGGCCGAACTTGCCGTAGCCGCAGAGTGTTTCGGCGACCTCGAGGGATTCGGCGAGAGCGTCCGGCGCCACGCGTGAGACCATCCCCAGGCGCAGGGCTTCGTCGGCCTCGACTGTCCGGGCGGTGAGGATCAGATCGAACGCCGGGCCGGCGCCGATGATCCGCGGCAGCGTGTAGCTCACCCCGATATCGCAACCACCGATGCCGAGCTTGATGAACTGGGTGCAGAACCGCGCGGTGTCCGCGGCCACCCGGATATCGGCGGCCATCGCCAGCGCGAAACCGCCACCGTAGGCCGCACCGTTGACCGCCGCGATGACCGGTTGGCGAAGCCGGTGCAGCTTGACCGTCAGCCCGGCGATGCGCTCCTGCCAGCGCATACCCGCGCGCGGTTTCTCCAGCCCGGCTGAGGCCGGTGGTGGGGTGCTGTCGGTGAGGTCCAGTCCGGCGCAGAAGCCACGCCCGGCGCCGGTGAGCACCACCACCCGGCAGGTGGCGTCCTCGGCGATCGCATCCAGGGTGTGGTGCAGGTCCTCGACCAGATCCGGAGAGAGCGCGTTGAGCTTGGCGGGCCGGCTGAGGGTTAGGACGGCGATCTCGGGGCGCGGGTGGGTCAGCTCCAGGTTCGGCATGCACCGACATTAGGCGCTGCCATCGTGCCAGCCCCGGACCCCGATGGTGATCATCGACATCTGTTTGACGGCGATCTGTTTGATCTCGTCGAGGGCGGTCTGGTCGGCGGCGTCCTCGGCGAGTTCGGCGATGGAGAACATGGAGTTGACGAACAGGGCGGCAAGGACGTTGAGATCCTCGCTGCTCCAGTTTGTCATCCCGGGAAAACGAGCGAGGTCGATCGCGAGTTCGGATGTGAGCAAACGGAGTTCGGTGCGGATGGCGTACCGCAGGACCGACACCCCGCTGGCGCGTTCGCGGGTGATGAAACGCCAGTGTTCGCGGCGCTCGCTGATGCTGGCGATCAGGATCTCGGCGGAGGAGTCGATGACGTGGTTCGGATCGAGCTTGCCGGCGCGGGCCCCGCGCAGCATGTCGCGCAGCGACCGGAAGGATTCGTCGATGAGGACCAGGCCGAGGGCCTCCATGGATTCGAAATGCCGGTAGAACGCGGCCGGGACGATGCCGGCCTCGCGGGTCACCTCGCGCAGGCTCAGCGCGGTGAAACTGTCCTGTTCCAGCAGATGCAGGGCGGCGGCGACGATCGCCCGACGGGTGACCTCCTTGCGTTCATCCCGCGAGAGCGTGTCCTTGCCGGATCGGCTCCGACTGGATCGCCCGGAGCGACCCGACCGGGACCTGGGTACGTCGCTTTCCACAACCAACGAGCCTACAACTGCCTCGGATAGCTGATTCCACATCGATCAGTCCTCAAACGTTCGTGATTTGGGAGTACATCTGTTCACTGTGTAATGGCCATCACAAGCTGCGGATATTGGTTGACGAGACCGCCGGTACTGTTTAACAGTGTACATATGTTCACCGAAACCAAGACGCGCTCCTGGCGGGACCGGGTGCTCCGGTCGCCGCTTCTGGAGTTGCTCACCGGACCACACGGTGTCGATCGTTACACCGAGATCGTCGACCCGGTCTGGATTCGCGGGCAGGCCCGCGCCCGGATCGTCGCCGTCCGTCGGCAGACGCCCCGCAGCGTCACGTTGACACTGCAGCCCAATGGTGTGTTCGCCGGATTTCAGGCCGGACAGCACATCAACCTGTCGGTCGAGATCGACGGCCGCCGCCGCACCCGCCCGTACTCGCCGGCCAGCGCCGAGGACAGTTCGCTGCTGGAACTGACCGTCGGATTGCACGACGGCGGTCTGGTCTCGACCTACCTCTACGAGAACGCCGAACCCGGCATGATCGTGGGACTCGACTCCGTCGGCGGCGACTTCTACATGCCTGCGCAGCGGCCCCGCCGGATCCTGTTCGTCTCCGGGGGCAGCGGTATCACCCCGGTGATGTCGATGGTGCGCACGCTCAAGGCGGAGCGATTCGACGGTCAGATCGCCTTCGTGCACTACGCGCGGTCGGCCGAGGAGGCCTGCTACCGCGACGAACTGGACACCATGGCGGGGGTACGGGTGCTGCACGGCTTCACCCGCGACGATGCCGGTTCCGATCTGGACGGCCACTTCGCGCCGCACCACCTGAACGCGGCCATGGCCGAGCCCGACGCGATCTTCGTGTGCGGACCGGCCGCCCTGGTCGACGCCGTGCGTGCCGTGCGCCCAGACGCTCTTTCCGAGAGCTTCGTGCCGCCGGCGTTCGCGGCTCCCGGCGAATCCAGTGGCGGCACGGTCAATTTCACCGGCAGTGGGGTGGCGGTCACCGACGACGGCCAGTCGCTGCTGGCCCAGGCCGAAGCCGCCGGGCTGAACCCCGAGAGCGGCTGCCGGATGGGTATCTGCTTCTCCTGCACCCGACCCAAGACCCGTGGCGCGGTGCGCAATCTACTCAACGGTGCGGTGTCCACCGACGACTGTGAAGACATCCGTATCTGCATCACCGCCCCCGTGGGTGATGTCGAAATCGACCTGTAGACAACGCGAAAGGACTCAAGCACATGACTGCCATGCTGGAACTGCCCGTTGCGACCCCGGCGGCCGAGAGCCGGAAGTACACCCTGACCCCTGAACAGTTCGAGGCCTTCGGCGCCGAACTCGACGCCATCCGCGAGCGTCAGCTGGCCGACCTCGGTGAGCGTGATGCCGAGTACATCCGCAAGATCATCAAATGGCAGCGCAGCCTCGAGGTCGGCGGCCGCGTACTGCTGTTCCTGCCGCCGGCCTGGCCGGTCGGCACCGCGATGCTCGGGCTGTCGAAGATCCTGGACAACATGGAGATCGGCCACAACGTCATGCACGGCCAGTACGACTGGATGGGCGACCCGGCGCTGCGCGGCCAGAACTTCGAATGGGATTCGGCGTGCCCGTCCAACCAGTGGCGGCACTCGCACAACTACATGCACCACACCTATACCAATATCGTCGATCTGGATCGCGATATCGGCTACGGCATCCTGCGGATGAGTGAGGATCAGAAATGGCACCCGTACTACCTGGGCAACCCGGTGTACGCGTTCCTGCTGATGGTGCTCTTCCAGTACGGTGTCGCGTTGCACGAACTGGAGACCGAACGCATCCGGTCTGGTGAGATCACGCTGCGGGACAAAAAGGAGATGCTCACCGAGATGTGGGCGAAGGTCCGCAAGCAAACCGTCAAGGACTATGTGGCGTTCCCGCTGCTGGCCGGACCGTTTGCGCCATTTGTGTTCGCGGGCAACATGACCGCCAACCTGATGCGCAACGTGTGGTCGTACACGATCATCTTCTGCGGGCACTTCCCGGAGGGCACCCATGAGTTCACGGTCGAGGAGACCCGCGACGAGACCCGCGGCCAGTGGTACTACCGCCAGCTGTTGGGTTCGGCGAACCTGTCCGGTGGCAAGTGGTTCCACATCTTCAGTGGCAACCTGTCCTTCCAGATCGAGCATCACCTGTTCCCGGACATCCCGGCGCACCGGTACTCGGAGATCTCCGGTGAGGTCAAGGAGATCTGCCGGCGCTACGGCCTGCCGTACAACAGCGGCCCGATCCACAAGCAGTTCTTCTCGGTGATCAAGAAGATCTGCCGGCTGGCACTGCCCAACCGCACCCCGGCCGGCTGACGTAGCTCTTGTCGACCGGCCACCGCCGTGGTGGGGTGTGCCACATGCGTGTGGCAATGATGGCGACGATGTTGGCGGCGGATGCACTGGGAGGTGCGGGACTGGCCTGGGCCGAACCGGCCGTGCCCAGCGCGGGTGAGTTGACCTCGCAGCTACAAGCCATCCTCAATACCGGGGCCCCGGCCGCCGACCGCGCCGCGCTGCTCGACGGCGGGGCGGCCGCGCTGCCCACCGCCGACAACATCGCCAACCGGCTCAACGCCTACGGCGGGCTGCTGTCCTGGCAGGTGCAGAACCCCGTCCTGGTCGGCAATCAGCTGGATGCCCAACTGGCCGTGACGGTCCCGGTGTTCGGGACCCGCACCCACAACATCTACTGGGTGGACCAGGGCGGCACCTGGAAGCTGTCCAACCCGTCGGCCTGTGTCATCGCCCGCGATGCTGCCGGAGTCGACTGCACGGTCTGATCACCGCTGACAGGTGGGGCACCAGAAGCGGATCCGGTCGCCGGCGTCATCGCGTTTGATGGTGGTGCCACAGCGCCGGCACGGCTGGCCGCCACGACCGTATACCCACACCTGCTGGCCGCGTCGGGTGTTGCCGGTGGTGGTGCGGTTGGCGCGGGACCGGTTGAGCCACAACATGTCCCGAGCGCGTTGTACCGCGCGTAGCGGATCGGGCAGATCGCCGACGGAGGAGTCGGGCAACCGGCCGAGCACAAAACAGAGTTCGTTGGCGTAGACGTTGCCCACGCCGGCCATCACCCGCTGATCGAGTAGTGCGTCGGCGAACTGCCGGTCCGGGTCGGCAATCAGATTGGCCCGTGCCACCTGTGGATCCCAGTCTGCCCCCAGCAGATCCGGCCCCAGATGTGCGACGACGTCCTGATCCGTTGCGCGCTCGAGCACCTCCAGGATGCCGAGATCGATTCCGCTGGCGATGGTGTCGGCGGTCCCCAGTACGATGCGGATCTTGTGCTGTGGCGCCCGGGTAGCTCCGATATTCCAGCTACCGTCCATTTTGAGATGCGAGTGGATGCTTGCTGTACCGACACGTATGAACAAATGCTTTCCGCGGCTGGCAACCTCGTCGACCGTCTGCCCGGTCAGATCCACCGTCGCGAATTTCGGCACCCGGATATCGCAGCGGGTCAGGGTCTGCCCGGTCAGCGCCTCCCGCAGTTTGGCGGCGGTGCGATAGACGGTGTCACCCTCGGGCATGACTCCATTGAACCTTGCAGTGCCGAGGCGAACCCGCTCAGCGCAGCCGCAGCCCGCGTGGGGTCTTCGCGAAACCGGCGCTGACCAGTGCCTCGGCCACCCCGGCTCGCACCTGGTCGCCGGCAGCCTCCAGCACGCTGACTCCGTTGATCTTCTCGACCAACAGTGCCGGGACCCGACGGGCGCTGACCAGCCCGGCGAGCGCGACGGCGGCGGCGTGCTGGGGTTCCGGATCGTCGGTGAAGCTCAGTAGGGTCCGGCCGCCGCGTTCCAGGAACCAGACCAGTGCACCGTCGACGAGCACCACCAGCGCGCCCGCCTTGCGCCCCGGCCGGTGGGTCATCTCGGGGTCATCGGGCCAGGGCAGCGCCACACCGTACGGGTTGGCGGGATCGGTGGCCGCCAGCGCGATGGCGTGCAGGTCGGGACTGCGCGGGTCGACACCGTCGAGATAACTGCGCAGCCGGTCGACCGTCGCCGCGGCCGCGAACTGGGCCCCGCCGAGCGACTCGACAAAATAGCCGCGCTGGCAGCGGCCGGCGTCCTCGAACGCGGTCAGCACCTTGTACAACATGGCGAACCCGCCGGGCACACCGTCCGCCGCCCCACGGGTCAGCACCCCGTACCGATTGAGCAGCAGCTCGGCCTGGAAATGCGCGCGCACCGTGGAATCCGGTGTGGCCGTGGGTAATGCCGACCAGCGGCCGGCCACCGTCGGGTCGGCACGTTGCTGACCCTGGGCCAGGCTGTAGCGGCTCAACCGCGGTGGCCGTTGCCGTTGCCGGTGCGCGGGCGCACCGCCGCGCCGCGGGCCGGATAGCACGGCGCGCACCGGCGCGAACGTGTCACCGGTGACCCAGCCGGCCCAGATCAGATCCCACAGCGCCGATTTCAACCCTTCGGTCGAGGTACCGTCACCGAGCTGCCGGAAGAAGTACGCCCCGCCGTGCCCGAGGGACTCCATGATGTCGCGATGCGTGTCGGTGAAATCGATCTCGGCCGGCGCGGCCAGTGTCAGCGCGGCGGTGTCACTGGGATGGAAGGTGATCCACCCGTCACTGCCGCCGATCTGTCCGGTACCCGACCAGGTGACCTCACCGGAGGCGAGCAGTTCGTCGAGCATGGCGGGCTGATAGTCGGCGACCCGCTGCCCGAACACCAGCGATTCGACCGCCGAGGCCGGCAGCGGGTGCCCGGCCAGCTGCTCGATCACCCCGGCCAGCCCGTCCACCCCGCGTACCTGCTCGGTCCCGAGGTGCTGCCAGGCCGGCAGGAAGCGACCGTAGGCCGCCGTGCTGACCGGCTCCACCGCCGCGCGCAACGCGGCCAGCGACCGGCGCCGCAGGATCTTGAGAACGGTCGCGTCGCACCATTGTTCACCGGCCGCCGACGCCGCGGTGAACTCGCCGCGGATCAGGCGACCGTCGGCCGCCAACCGGCCCAGCACATCGGAGGTCACCCGCACACCCAACCCGAACCGGGCGGCCGCCTCGTCGGTACCGAACGGGCCGTGAGTGCGCGCGTACCGGCCGAGCAGATCGGCCAACGGGTCATTGATCGACCCGGTCAGGCTGGTCGGCACCCATACCGGCACCGCGATCCCGACCCCGTCACGCAGCAGCCCGACATCCTCGACGGCCACCCACCAGCTCTGACCGGCGAACGACACCGTCAGCGCCCGACGTGCCTCGCGCAACCCCTCCAACCAGCCGCCGACATCGGATGTGGTTGCGCGGTCTGCGATCTCCACTTCGGTGAGCGGACCCAGCAGCCGCAGCAGGTCGGCGACCCCTTCGGCGTCGCGGGCCGCCCGGTCGGGGTCCAGATGTTGCAGCTGACGGGCGGTGGCGGTCACCACGTCGGGGTCGAGCAGGTCCTGCAGTTCGACGCGGCCCAGCAGCTCGGCCAGCAGCACGGTGTCCAATGACAGTGCGGCGGCGCGTCGTTCGGCCAGTGGGCTGTCGCCCTCGTACATGAACGCGCCGACGTAGCCGAACAGCGCGGCGGCCGCGAACGGGGAGGGGGTGGCGGTCTCGACCTCCAGGAGCCGGATACGGCGTTGCGCCACCCGGCCCATCAGCTCGGTCAGGGCGGGCACGTCGTAGACGTCCTGGAGGCATTCCCGGACGGCCTCCAGCACGATCGGGAACTCCGGGTACTTGCGCGCCACATCGAGCAGCTGAGACGCGCGTTGACGTTGATGCCACAGCGGGGATCGTTTACCGGGGTGGCGGCGTGGCAGCAGCAGTGCCCGCGCCGCGCACTCGCGGAATCGGCTCGCGAACAGCGCCGATCCGCCGACCTCGGCGGTGATGACGGCCTCCAGCTCGTCGGCCTCGAAGACGAACAGATCCGCCCCCGGCGGATCGTCACCACCGTCGGGTAGCCGCACGATGATGCCGTCGTCGGAGGCGGTCGGCTTCTCGTCGATCCCATAACGTTCGCGTAGTCGTCGTCCGACGGCCAGCGCCAGCGGGCCGTGCACCCGCAATCCATAGGGGGAGTGCAGGATCACCCGCCAGTCGCCGAGCTCGTCGTGGAAACGCTCCACCACCAGGGTGGAGTCACTGGGGACCGCACCGGTGGCCTGACGCTGTTCGTCGATCAGCTGCCACAGGTTGTCGGTGGCGTAGTCGTCGAAACCGACATCGTGGCAGCGCAGGCGGAACTCCTCGCTGCCCAGTCCGGCGAGCTCGCCGGTGAACGCACCGACCGCCGCGCCGAGCTCGGCGGGCCGGCCGACACTGTCGCCGCGCCAGAACGGCAGCCGGGCGGGCAGCCCCGGTGCCGGGATGACCAGCACCCGGTCATGGGTGATCTCGGTGATCCGCCAACTGGTCGCGCCGAGTGAGATGACGTCACCGGGCCGCGACTCGTAGACCATCTCCTCGTCCAGTTCACCTACCCGTGACGGCTTCTCGTCCTCTGAGGCCAGGTACACCGTGAACATGCCACGGTCGGGGATGGCGCCGCCGGAGGTGACCGCGAGCCGTTGGGCGCCCGGCCGCGCGGTCAGCGCACCGGCATCACGGTCGTAGACCAGTCGAGGGCGCAACTCGGCGAATTCGGTGGACGGGTATTTGCCCGACAGCAGATCCAACGTCGCCTCGAAGGCGGTGCGCGGCAACGTCGCGAACGGGGCGCTGCGGCGCACCGTGTCGAACCAGGCGTCGGCGTCCAGCGGTTCCAGCGCGGCGGCGGCCACCGTGTGCTGAGCCAGCACATCGAGGGGGTTTGCCGGTACCCGCATGGTCTCGATCTGCCCGGCGCGCATGCGTTGCACCGTGACGGCGCAGTCGATCAGATCGGTGCGGTGCTTGGGGAACAGCACCCCCTGCGAAATCTCACCCACCTGGTGTCCGGCCCGCCCTACCCGCTGCAGACCGCTGGCCACCGATGGCGGCGCCGACACCTGGATGACCAGATCGACGGCACCCATGTCGATACCGAGTTCCAGACTGGAGGTGGCGACGACGGCTTTGAGTCGGCCGCTCTTGAGATCGTCCTCGACCAGCGCACGTTGTTCCTTGCTGACCGATCCGTGGTGGGCCTTGGCCAACTCGGTCGGCGCGCCGAAGCTCTGCCCGCTGGCCATCACATGCGCGGGCGCCCCGGCGGCCACCTTGCTGTTGGCCGATCCGGGAAGTTCGACACCACTGCGTTCAGCGTGAATCTCGTTGATACGGGACGTGAGTCGCTCGGCGAGCCGGCGTGAATTGGCGAACACGATGGAGGACTGGTGTGTCTCGATCAGGTCGACGATGCGCTCCTCGACATCGGGCCAGATGGAGCCCTCGGCGAGGTTCGTCATATCCGGTACCGGCACCTGGACCTGTAGCTCGAAGGTCTTGTCCGCCGGCGGGGCCACGATGGTGGCGGCGCCACCGGTGAGGAAACGGGCCACCTCCTCGGCGGGTTGCACCGTCGCCGACAACCCGATCCGCTGGGCCGGCCGGTCCAGCAACGCGTCCAGTCGTTCCAGTGAAACAGCAAGGTGTGCACCACGTTTGGTGGCGGCCACCGCATGCACTTCGTCGACGATGACGGTCCGAACCTGGGTCAGGGTGTCCCGGGCCGCCGAGGTCAACATGAGGAACAGCGACTCGGGTGTCGTGATGAGGATGTCCGGCGGCCGGGTGATCAGGTCGCGACGCGCTTTGGCGGTGGTGTCCCCGGAGCGTACCCCGACCGTGATGGCCGGTGCCGGGACACCTTCGCGTTCGGCCACCCGGGTCAGGCCGGTCAGCGGAGTGCGCAGGTTGCGTTCGACATCGACGGCCAGTGCCTTCAGCGGCGAGACGTAGAGCACCCGGGTGCCCGGCTGCTCCGAAGGCGACCGGGCCAGGTCGTCGATGGCCCACAGGAACGCCGCCAGCGTCTTGCCGGAACCGGTGGGCGCCACCACCAGCGTGTCGCTGCCGTCGGCGATGGCCGCCCACGCCTGCGTCTGGGCGGCGGTGGGCGCCGGGAAGGTCGCGCCGAACCAGTCCCGGGTCAGCGAACTGAACCGGGCCAACGGATCGTCTACGGCCACGCGTACATAGTGCCCCCACCCACCGACAAGTGAGCGTTCGCGGTGCTTACGTCAGCGTAAAAGTCGTGTACAGCGTGGGTATCCGGATTTATGATCTTGAGTGCGTGCGGCCGCTGCTTCGGGCCCGCGTGGCACCGGTCGCGGGGCGTCGGGGCCGGTTCACCGTGGCGCTTTCACGGTGTGGCAGAGGAGTGGCCTGATGAAGGTGTGCAAGGTTCTTGTCGTTCCCGGTCTCGTGGTCGCCGGTCTCACCATCTCGCCGGACCTGCCCGATGCGCGCGCCGACTGCACCAGTACGGGTGGTACGACGATCTGCTCGCAGGGTGATGTCCGCGGCTCGAACACCGGCGACGGTCCCAGCGGATCGTCGGGGCCGTACTCGCCCTACCCGTGCGAGGACAACTGGTACCTGTGCGACGACTACTACTGGGGTATCGACGTGGACCTGAACCCGGATATCGGCGGGCCGGGCGGTCCCGGGAGGCCCGATATCGGCCGACCGGGGGCGGGCAGGCCCAATCCCGGGGGTGGACGCGGCGGTGGTCGGCGATGAGCGAACAGAAATCAACCGAGGAGAACGACATGCTGTGGAACGGGATCTCACTGCGGCGGGCCACCGTCGTGGCGTTCGGGGCGCTGGCCGTGCTGCTCGCGTCGCCGGCGGTGCTGTTTTCGCCGGCTCCGCCGGCGGCAGCCGAACCTGCGGCCCCGCTGCCGCCGAACTGCACCGCCGCGGACCTGACCGGCATCCTGGCCGGAGTCTCGGCCGCCACATCGGCCTATCTGTTCACACATCCGCCGGTGAACGACTTCCTCACCTCGCTGCACGACAGGACACAGGAGGAGCGCCGGGCGACGATGGAGGAGTTCATGGTCGCCAACCCACAGGTACGTGACGAATTGCGGGCAATCCGACAGCCCGCCAAGGATTTCCGGGCGCGTTGCGGCGGCTAGCGCCGCGCCGGGGACACCGTGTCGGCCAGTGGTGCCGGGATCCCCGGTACCCGGCCGACCGCGTCGAGCAGGCTGTGCGCACACGAGTCGGCGATGAATCCGGCGTCCAGCGCCGGATCCAACACACGCTGGCGGCACAGCTCGAAGGTGAATGCCAGCCAGCCGTACACCGTCACGCGTAACTCCCGGGCCGTCGCCGGTTGCAGTGTTTGCCCGGCCGCTGTGTGCACGGCGTCGATGATGCGGTCGGCCTGCTTGTCGTTGGCGATCTGATCGATCCCGCGCAGCACCGGATCGGCCCGGCCCATACCCATGTAGGCCGCCCAGGCGCCGTGCGGATGTTCCTCGTCGTAGCGCAGATAGGCCAGCACGCCGGCGCGGATCTGGTCGAACAGGCTCTGCTCGGGATCCAGCGGGGCGTTGGTCGCCTCGAACAATCGTTCTCCCTCGGCGTGCACGACGGCGGCGAAGAACGCCCGCTTGTCCGGGAAGTAGTGATACATCAACGCCCGCGAGATACCGGCCCGCTCGGCGATCTCATCGATGCGGACCTCGTCGTACGGGCGTTGGCCGAACACCTCGGCGCCGAGCGTCAGCAGTTCGGTGCGACGGTCATCGGGGGAGAGGCGGCGCCGGGATTCGCCCATGGACGCAGCGTAATGGGCATGTGTGCAACGACGGCGCGGGGGTCAGGAGGCGACGTGAAACGCCTTGACCACCTTCGTCGGGGCCAGCCGCACGACCAGCTCTCCGGGTACCCCGTTGCGCCGGCCGTACTCGTCCGCGCGATCAACACCCATGTAGCGGCCGCCGGCCCGGGTGGCCACCGAACGCACCTCGTCGAGGTCGTCCGACACGCTGACCGTGCCCTGGATCTGAACGAACGAGAACGGCGGGTGTGGATCGTCGACACACATCACCACACGCGGGTCGCGGGCAAAGGCCCGGGCCTTCGCCGAGCCGGAATCGGTGTTGAACACCAGGTCATTTCCGTCGACGACGAACCACACGGGGGCGATCAGCGGTCGGCCGTCGGCGGCGAGGTAGCCCAGCATGCCGGTGCGGGTTCCGGTCATCAGGAACTCCACGACGTCCTCGTCCAATGTCGACATCTGTTGCGCCCCTTCGTTGTGAATGCTGTTGTCCAGCAGAGTATTTGACCACTATCAGGTGATCGACCACATCTCCAACACCGCACGCAGCGTCGCCACCAGAGCAAGCGGTTGATCGACCATCGGATGATGCCCGGCGGCGGCCAGTTCGATGAACGGCCCGCGCAGTTGCAGCACCGACTCGATCCGTTCCGCCATTTCGGGGGCGACGATCCCGTGCTCGCACCGCACGTAGCAGGTGCGAGCGCGCATGCTCGCGAACATCTCTTCCATCGGCTCCTCCTCGGTGGGGCCGAAATCGCGTTCGGGGAGTGCGAAAACGCGCGGGTCGAACTTCCAGAACCACCGCCCGCCGTCCTGGCGCACCGACTCGGCGGCGATGTGGTCCAGCACGTACGGCAGCGTGTCGGGTTGGGCCGGCACCACCCGGAACCGGGAGACGATTTCCTGCTCGCTGCGGTATCCGGCGGGTCTGTGCCCCCGATTGTGCATGCGTCCGCCCTCGGGGGCGCGATCGCGCACGGGCGAGTCGATGACGACATTGCCTTCGATATCGGCGCCGTATCGCAGAGCGGTCGTGGAGGCGACCCAGCCGCCCATGCTGTGCCCCACCAGGATCGGTCGGGCGCCGGCGTCGTGTGCGGTCCCCACCGCCAGCACCTCACGCGCCCAGGTGCGCAGCGAATACTCATCGCGCTGCCCGCTGTCTCCGTGCCCACTGAGATCAGGGGCGACGACGTGGTGGCGCCGCGACAGCAACGGCCCGATGTGATCCCACCATCCGGAATGTGCGCCGCCACCATGGATCAACACCAATGTCGGCGACGACGGGTCACCCCAGGAGCGGTAGTGCACGGAACAGTCGTCGACGACGATCGAGGAGCGGGTCGCGGCGGTGGACAGTGCCTCGGTGAACCAGCGCGGTGTACCAGGCGCCTCCACGTCGATATCGGCCGCGGCGGCGGCCCCGGCTCGTCGTATCCATTCCCGCGGTCCCATCTTCGGATGGTACGACGACGCGTGGCTCAGTGACGTCCGCCCGCGTCTCAGCTGCGCAGGGCGCGCTGATACCGCCGCATCCCGGCGATCCAGCGGTCGTAGTCGGCGCCCTTGCCGCGGTACATGTCCAGCACACCCGGATGCGGTAGCACCATGAACCGGTCGGCCAGGATCCCGTCCAGTGTCGCGGCCGCCACGTCCTGCGCCGAGAGCACCTCGCCGGCGGTGGTGATGGAGGCCGCCGCCACCCGGGCGGTGGCGTCGGTGGACTCGGTGATGGCATCCAGCAACGGGGTGGCCACTCCCATCGGGCAGACGCAGCTGACCCCGATCCCGTTGTCGCCGTGTGTGATCGCCAGCCACTCGGCGAAGCCGACGGCGGCATGCTTGGTGACCGCGTAGCCGGCGGCGCCGACCTGGGTGAGCAGTCCGGCCGCGCTCGCGACGCTGACGAAGTAGCCGCTGCCACGCTCGATCCACTCCGGTAGCAGGGCGTCGGCGGCCCGGATGTGACCGCGTAGGTTCACCTCGAGGATGCGGTCCCAGTCGGCGTCGGTGCCTAGCTCAGGCGCGCCGATGATGCCGGCATTGGCGACGTAGATGTCGACGGCGCCGAACGTGGTCTTGGCTGTATCCAGCAAGTTCGCGATACCGGCGACCGAGGAGGCGTCTGCCCCGACCCCGACGCCGTGGTCGCCGATGTCCGCCGCGGTCTGTGCGGCCGCATCGGCGTCGATATCCCCGGCCACCACCGAGGCGCCGGCGGCGGCGAACGCGTGCGCCAGCGCGCGGCCGATCCCCGAACCCGCACCGGTGATGACGACAACCCTGCCCTCGATCTGCATGGTTCGTGTCTACCAAGTGCTCAGCGAACCTGTTCGCGCAACTCCCGTTTGAGCACCTTGCCGTAGCTGTTCTTGGGCAGTTCGTCGATGTAGAAGTACCGTTTGGGCCGCTTGAACCGCGCGATGCGGTCCAGCAGGTGGGTGTCCAGGTCGCCCTCGCTCGCCGTGCCCACGATGAACGCGACGACGATCTCACCCCATTCCGGGTCCGGGGCGCCGACCACACAGGCCTCGTCGACACCCGGGTGCTCGATCAGTACCTCTTCCACCTCGCGCGGGTAGATGTTGCTGCCGCCGCTGATCACCACATCCTTGGAGCGGTCGCGCAGGGTCAGATACCCGTGCGCGTCGAACGACCCCATATCGCCGGTGTGCAGCCAGCCCCCGGCCAGCGTGGCCGCGGTTGCCGCCGGGTTGTTCCAGTAGCCCGACATGACGACGTCACCCCGGCAGACGATCTCACCGACCTCCCCGATTCCGACGGGCTTTCCGTCGGAATCGAGTACCGTGACCTCGATACCGGAACGTGGGTAACCGACCGAGCCCAGCACCTCGTCGCCGGCATCGCGGTGATCGGCCTTACGCAGGCCGGTGATGGTCATCGGAGCCTCACCCTGCCCGTAGAGCTGTACGAAGACCTGGCCGTAGGCGGCGATGGCCTTCTTCAGGCTGTCGACGTACATCGGGCCGCCGCCGTACACGATGGTCCGCAGGTTCGTCGGCCGTCGCCGGCCGGTCGCGACGAGGCGGCCCACCATGGTCGGCGCCAGGAAGCAACTGCTGCCGGGATGATGGTCGCACAGGTCAAGGAACTCGTCGGGCTCGAAGCCCGTTGACTCGGGGATCACCTGCCGGGCACCGCGCAGCACATACGGCGCGATGTACAGACCGGATCCGTGGGACATCGGCGCCCCGTGCAGCAGGCTGGAATCCTGGTCCGGAGAATCGAAATCGGCCAGATGCGACACCGTCATCGCCATCAGGTTGCGATGGCTGAGCATCGCGCCCTTCGACCGTCCGGTGGTGCCGCTGGTGTAGAACAGCCAGGCCAGCGCGCCCGGGTCGGTATCGGCCGGTGCTGCCGGAGCACATTCCAGCCGGGCGGTGTAGGCGGGCGACTCGACATCCTCGATGGGCACGCCTGCGACGCCGGTGAGCCCGGTGGCGATCTTCGGGGAGGCGAAAACCACTGCGGCGCCCGAATCGTCGAGGATCTGCGCCATCTCGCGGGGGTGCAGTTTGAAGTTGATGGGAACGACGGCGCACCCGGCGGCCCAGGCCGCGAACATCAGCTCGATGATCTCGGGGCGGTTCTCGGAGGCAATGGCGATGCGTGCACCCGTATCGCGGTCCGATAGCGAGGCTGCCAGTCTCAGTGCCCGGTCGCGTAATTCGGACCAGGTGTGCAATTGCTCGGTGCCGCGGTACACCCCGCCGCGATCGCCGAACCGGGTCGCCGCCTGATCCAGTACCGCGAACAGATTCACTTGGCCACCCAGTCGGAGGTCAGCGCGAACTCCGACAGGTACTTGGTGGAGCTCCAGCCGCCATCCACCACGATGGTCTGCCCGTTGATGAAGGCCCCACCGGGAGAACACAGGAAGGCCACCGTCGCGGCGATATCGTCGACCGTGCCGAGTCGGGTGTGCGGGGTCATCTCGGTCTGCATCTTGCGGAACCCCGGGTCGTTGAGACGCTGCTCCACCATCGGCGTCAAGGTCACACCCGGTGCCACGGCGTTACACCGGATGCCCTGGGCGCCGTACTGACACGCGATGTGACCGGTCAGTGCCGTCAGACCGCCCTTGGCCGCCGAGTATGCTCCGCCGCGCAGGCCGCCGACCACCGCGAAGGTGGAGGTGACGTTGATGATCGCCGAGCCGGACCGCATGTGCGGGATGACGTCACGGGCCAGCCGGAACGGTGCCCGGAGCATCAATCCGAGGAAGTAGTCCAGGGATTCGTCATCGGTCTCGTGCAGTGGCTTCGGGCTACCGACGCCGGCATTGTTGATCAGGAAGTCGATATGCCCCCACCGGGACACTGCCTCCTGCACGATCCGGGCGGGGCCGTCGTCGGCGGTCAGATCGACGGCGAGTGTCGCCACCCGTTCCGGATCGCCGATGGCGCGCTCCAGATCGGCCAACCGATCGGCGTCCCGGCCCGCCCCGAGAACCGCCATGCCGGCGGCGGAAAGCGTGGTGGCACAACCGAATCCGATCCCGCTGCTGGCCCCCGTCACGATCGCTACCTGCATGTCAGTGCGGCTCCTTCGTCAGTGTTGCGCGGATCCGGTGTTTGAGGACCTTGCCCGCGTCGTTCTTGGGTAGCGCCTCCCACAAGGCGACCTGCTCGGGGGCCTTGAACTTGGCCAGACCGTGTGCAGCAAGCAATGTCCGCAGGTCCTCGACACCCGGGGTCGTGCCGGCGGCGGGAACGATGACGGCGCAGGCCCGTTCACCGGTGCGCGGATCGGGGACGCCGACGACGGCGACCTCGGTGATCGCCGGGTGGCCGATCAGGACGTCCTCGACCTCCTTGGGGGAGATGTTCTCGCCGTTGCGGATGATGAGGTCCTTCGCGCGGCCGGTGACCACCAGATAGCCGTCTGCGGTCAGGTATCCGAGATCGCCGGTGCGGAAGTAGCCGTCCGCGTCGAAGGTGTCCGTGGCATCCTCGGCATGCAGGTAGCCGGTGAGCATCTGCGGGCCGCGCACCCGGATCTCACCGTCCACCACGGTGATGTCGGCGGCGCCGGCCCGGCCGTCACTCTCGGCCGCACGGGTGGGATCGTCGGGGGAGCCGACCGTGGAGACGGGGACCTCGGTGGACCCGTATACCCGGGTGACGATCGCCTTGTCGAAAAACCCCGCAGCGCGACTGATCAGTGATGGCGGCACCGACGCGCCACCGCAGATGAACACCTTCAGATCTGGCAGTCGGTTGTCGGCCCGTTCGGCGGCGGCGAGCAGTCCCTCCAGAAACGGTGTCGCGCCGGCCATGTGGGTGCAGCGGTGACGGCGCATGAGCGTTACCGCGTCATCGGGGTCCCAGGCTTGCATCAGCACGGCCGTCGACCCGAGCAGCAGGGGGCACTCGAAGGCGTAGATGGACCCTCCGATGTGGGCGATCGGCGACGGGACCAGGAAGGTGTCGCCCGGGTCGATGCGCCAGTGCTCGCCGAGCTGACGGATCAGGGCGTGCAGTGAAGCATGGCTGTGCAGAACGCCTTTGGGGCGTCCGGTGGTGCCGGAGGTGTACATCAGCATGTGCACCGCGTCCGGCTGGCTGGCATTCGGCACCACGGGGTGCGCGGTGAGCAGCTCGACGAACGGCGTGTGCCCGGCACCGCGGATCACCACGACCTCGGGCGGGTCGGCCAGGTCGGCGGTGACCCGGGACAGCATGTCGGCGTAGTCGTGACCGCGGAAGGATTGTGGGATGAAGATCATCCGGACGTCGGCGTCGGTGAGGATGAACCGTAACTCGCTGTCCCGCAACGACGGCAGGATCGGATTGACCACCATGCCCGCCCACGTCGCCGCCAGGTACACGACGGCGGCCTCATGCCAGTTGGGCAGCATGAACGACACCACACTGCCGGCGGGCATCCGCTGCGCCATCGCGCCGGCCAAGGCCGTGGCCTGCCCGTGCAGGGTCGCGACGTCCAGCGCCACATCGCCATCGACGATCAGGATGCGGTGCGGCGTCGTCTCGGCTGCCTCGGCGAGCGTTGTGGCGAGCGTGCTCACTTGTCGCCCTTGACCCGCCGCATGGTCATCGAGTGTCGATAGTGCTGCGCGGGATGGGTGTTGACGGTGACCTGGGCGACTTCACCGTCGGAGGTGGTGTACGTGCGCTGCAGCTGCAGGGCAGGTGTTCCGGCGACGATCTGCAGCAGGGCGGCGAGATCGATGTCCACAGGAACTGCCGAGATCTCTTGGTGCACTTCGACGATACTGACACCGTAGAGATCCTCGATGAGCGGGAAGATCGGCCCGGAATGGCGCTGCAGTAGCCGGCCCACCGCGGTGAAAGCCCGGTTGATGTAGTACTCGGTGCGGCAGATCGGGACATGCGCATCGGCATCCTGCCGGTACCCGCGCACCGCGAGCCACTGTTCGCCGACGGTCAGCCCGGTGCGCTCGGCGAGTTCCGCATCGATGGTGACCATGGTGTTGGATTCGATCTCGAACCGGGCGCCGGCGGCGAAGGCGAGCAGATCGTTGATGGACATCACGTCCTGGGCATAGGAACTCGACGCCGGCCGCGGGACCACCAGCGTGCCGGTGCGGGGCCGCGACGACACCAGATTGTCATCGCGGAGTCTGCGTAGCGCCTCCCGGACGGTGTACCTGCTGACCGAAAAGCGGTCGCACAATTCGTGTTCGGTCGGCAACTGGGACCCGACCGGGTACACGCCGTCGACGATCTCCTTGCGCAGCGTTCGCGCCACCTGCAGGTAGCGGTGCTCTGTCGTTTCAGCAGTCACGGATCGGTGTCACCTTCTTCGCAGCGCATACACGCTGCCCTCACCGTCGGCCGAAATATAAAGCGTGCCATGTGTATCGGCCGTGATGCCGGCCAGCGGGCCCTGCGGTCCGGAGAACGGCGGCATCCCGCGCAGCGGTTTGGGGGTGACCCCGGGCGGTGCGCCGACGGGCAGGCCGGCGGCGATGGTCTGACGGTTCCCGGTGCCCAGGTCCACCGCCACGACGGCCTTGGTTCCGG
This sequence comes from Mycobacterium sp. C31M, assembly GCF_053345865.1. Taxonomy (NCBI): domain Bacteria; kingdom Bacillati; phylum Actinomycetota; class Actinomycetes; order Mycobacteriales; family Mycobacteriaceae; genus Mycobacterium; species Mycobacterium sp. C31M. The sequence goes on from NZ_JBKFAX010000009.1 coordinate 91,986, forward strand.
CGTCCACGATGTAGAGCACATTGCCACGCACCAGAAGTCCCTGCGGGGTGACGAGATCGTCGACCACGGTCTCGATGCCGGAATCGGTGATCCGCACTACCGCTGCGGCGACCGAGACCAGCACGCCACCATCGGCGTCGAGGGCGACCCCGACCGGTATGTCCAGACCGGCGGCCAGGGTCTCGGGCCCGGTCTCGCGGATGGCGAGCACCCGCCCGGTGCCCTGCTCGGCGACCACCGGGGTACCGTCGCGCAGCAGGGTGATGCCGTACAGCTGATCCAGACCGTCTGCCAGGTAATCGGTCTCGTTGGCGGCGGGTCGGTAGCGGGCAACCTGACCACCCGAGGTCGTCACCGCGAACTCGCCAGGACCGGCCGGGGTCAGGCCGCGCACGAACCCCGGATAGCCGGGGCTGAACAACATGCCGACGGTCTGCAGCGCGCCGTCGTCGGCGAGACGGTACAGATAGGTGCCGTCGGCGATATAGACCATCCCGTCGGCGCCGACGGCGATGTCCAGCGGCCAGTTGAGGCCGCCCGGCAGCAGCGCCCGGGTGTCCCCGCCCGACAGGATCTCGGTGATCGACCCGGTGAAGTTGGAGACGAACAGCCTGCCGTCGACGAAGGCGCAGTTGTCCAGACCCGGTGTCAGGGTTGCCAGCACGGTCTTGGTGCCGGTTCGTGGATCGATGCGCAGCACCTGTCCGCTGGCCACCTGGGTGGACACGAGGGTGCCGTCGGCATCGAACTTCACCGAATCGGGCACCCCGAGATCGGTCGCGACCACCTCGGGCTCGCCACCAGCCGGATCGACGCGCCAGATCTGATTGGCATTCATCACGGGGAAATAGAGCAGTCCGTCGGGGCCGAACTCCATGGCGTTGGGGGAGGGCAGTTCGTCCAGGATCAGCCGCGGCTGCCCGCCGGTGAGATCCAGTTCGAACAGGCGGCCACTGTCGCGGCACTCGTTGACGAACAGCCGCCCCTGATGAACGGTGATGCCGTTGGCCGAGGGCAGGTCATCGCGCAGCACCCGGGTGGTCCCGGCCGGCTCGCGGACGCTGACCCGGCCGTCCATCACCTCGGTGGCGATGAGGGTGCCGTCCGGCCCGAAGGCGATGTCGTCCGGGGCGATGATGTCGCCGCCCTTGGGGCTGACGGTTTCTATTGCGCCGGTGTTCACATCCAGCGCGCTGATCTGGCTGCCGGTCACCTGCGCGATGTACAACCTGCCGTCCGGGCCGGTGCGCAGCCCGTTTGCCCCGAACAGCCGACTGGGGGCGGTGAGCCGGTTCAGTTCCCAGCCGGCGGCGGCCTCCGGGGATGACGCGACCGGGTACCGGCCTGCCTGCAGCAGAGTCATGTGCGCGACGTTAGCAAGCCAAAACTAGTCCAGACAATAGCGGCAGGATGGTGATGTTCCGGTCTTGACGCATGCATAACCGCTGCGGAATAGTATTCTTCAATTAGTAGAGCGCCATATGTTGTACGGACAAATAGCTGAACGACGAGGGTGCGGCGCAGCCCGGGAAAGCGAGTCATGGGCAATCTCCTGACGCTGGACGGACGCATCGTCGTGGTGTCCGGCGCGGGTGGCGGCGGGATCGGTACCACCGTGACGAGGCTGGCCGCCGAGGCCGGCGCCACGGTGATCGCGGTCAGCCGGGGCAAGGACAATCTCGACACCCATATCGGTCCGCTCGTCGATGCCGGGCTGCCCGTATTGCCGGTCGTCGCCGATGCCGCCACCGACGAGGGCATCAACACGGTGCTTGCCGCGGCGCGGGCTGCCGACGGTGTGCTCTACGGGTTGGTCAACATCGCCGGCGGTGCGGCCCCGGGTACCTGGATGCCGGCCACCCGGGTGTCACGCGCGGATTGGCGGGAGTTGTTCGCGGCCAATCTCGAAACCATGTTCTTCATGAGCCAGGCGGTCGCCGCCGAGATCCGCGACCAGGGAAACCCCGGCTCGATCGTGTCGGTGTCTTCGATCAGCGGGATGAACACAGCGCCGTATCACGTGGCGTACGGGACGGCCAAGGCCGCCATCGTGGCGGCCACCCGCACCCTGGCGGTGGAACTCGCCGAGGCGGGTATCCGCGTCAACGCCGTGGCCCCCGGCGTGACCGAAACCGCGGCGTCGGCGATGTACGTCGACGAGGACCCCGAGCGTGACCGCACCGCAATCGCCATGGGGCGCCGCGGAACTCCGCAGGAGCAGGCTGGCGCCATTCTGTTCCTGCTGTCCGATCTGGCCGGTTATGTCACGGGCCAGACGTTGCTCGTCGATGGCGGGCTCGATCTGAAGTGGACCCACCTCGGCGCCGACAACACGTCGTTGTTCCTGAAAGACGAGGACTTCCGCGAAGCGATCAGGAGGATCTAGATGACCCACACCGAATCTGACCTCGACGCCACGATCGAGATCGACGCCGAACCCGACGAGTCGACCGGCGAGATCGCCGAGGACCTGTCCCAGGCGACGACCATTCCGGTCGACGCCTACATCTCCCCGGAATATGCGCGCGCCGAACGCGACAAGCTGTGGCGCAGAGTCTGGCAGCAGGTCGGCCGGGTCGAGGAGATACCCGAGGTCGGCAACTACCTCACCTACGACATCCTCGACGACTCGATCATCGTGGTGCGCACCGGTCCTGGCGAGTCGGATTTCGCCGCGCATCACAACGTCTGCATGCACCGCGGCCGCAAGCTCATCGACAACCCCGACGGCGCCAAGAACGCCGTCGGGCGGGCCCGTAAGTCCTTTGTCTGCGGGTTCCACGGCTGGACCTATGACCTGACCGGCGCCTGCACCCACATCCGCGAACAGGACGACTGGCAGGGCAAGCTCAACAAGTCCAACACCCATCTGGCTCCGGTGCAGGTGGACACCTGGGGCGGTTGGCTTTTCATCAACATGGACCCCCATTGCGAATCGCTGGTCGATTTCCTCTATCCGGCATCGAAGATCCTGGACCCGTTCGGGTTGGAGAACATGCGCTACAAGTGGCGCAAATGGCTGTACTTCGACTGCAATTGGAAGGTCGCGATGGAGGCCTTCAACGAGACCTACCACGTGTTCACCACCCACCCCGAGTTCAATCGGTTCGGTGAGTTCAAGGGTTGGGCCAAGGCGCAGGGCAGGCACAGCAACATCGGCTACGACGCCCCCAAGGGCCTGGACGAGACGAAATCCAAGATTCGGCTCGGCACCGGCGATCCGCGGATCTCGACCGCCGAGATGCAGGTCTACACCATGGAAGAGACCAACGCGACGACCACCAAGACGTTGGTGGAGGCCGCCAAGCGGCTCGTCGACGAACTGCCCGAAGGCACCCCGGCCGATCAGGTGCTGGCACACTGGCTGGCCTCGGCGCGGCGCGACGACGAGGCACGCGGTGTCATCTGGCCGACCATCCCACCCGACATCCTCGGCCAGAGCGGTACCGCCTGGCAGATCTTCCCGAATTTCCAGGTGGGTCAAGGACTGACGAGCGCGCTGTGTTACTCGGCGCGGCCCGATCCGAGCTATGACCCGAACAAGTGCATCTTCGAGGTCGCCGTGTTCGAGCTGTACCCGAAGGGCGGCGAACCGGCGACGGAATGGGCCTACACACCCAAAGACTCGCCGAACTGGCTCTCGGTGTTGCCCCAGGACTTCTCCAACATGGCTGCCGTGCAACAGGGCATGAAATCGGCCGGATTCCCCGGCACGATGCCCAACCCGTACCGCGAGCGCAGCACCGTCAACCTGCACTACCAGTTGTCCAAATACATGGACGGCGTCGGAGAACCCCAAGACATCTAGGCGATTTGCGCACATCCTGTAACGCCCACCGTTGCCAGATGTGCACAAATCCCGAGTAAGGAGACGATTGTGAAAGTCAATCTGGGTACCGGTGCGCAGAACTCGCACGACTGGGATCGGGTCATGGCGGGCGATTTCAGCACCCCGCCGGCGACCCCGGACTACAAGTGCGTGCAGGCCGCGCTGGCGCTCGGTGACCTGGCCGAACCGCTCGGGTTCGACGGCATCTGGTTCCCGGAGCATCAGGGCACGCCATATGGCATGACACCCAACCCGATTCAGGCGCTCACCTACTTCGCGGCCCGCACCGAGCGGGTCAGCCTGGGTACCTTCGTCGCGGTGGCGCCATGGTGGAACCCGGTCCGGCTGGCACACCAGATCGCCTATCTCGACATCGTCTCCAACGGCCGCTACAACACCATCGGTATCGGTCGCGGGGTGTCCAAGAGCGAGTTCGACGCCGTCGGTGTCCCCCGAGAGCAGAGTAGGCAGCGATTCAACGAGACCCTGGACATCCTCGAACTCGCGTTCAGCGGTGAGCGATTCAGCTACGACGGGGAGATCTTCAGCTTCCCGGAGATGTCGCTGCGGCCCGAACCGATCAGCAAGGACCTGTTCTCCCGCATCTACAGTTCGTCCTCGACGGCCGAGTCCCTGGAAATCCTGTCCCGGCGCGGCATGGTGCCGCTGTTCGTCGGTAACAAGCCCATCTGGGACGCCGGCGAGGAGGTGCGCAAGGTCAACACCTTCCGTGCCGAGGAAGGGTTCGAGCCCTGTCAACCGAAGAATGTGATGTTCATGTACTGCACGGCCAAGGAAGACGAGAAGCTGGCCGCGCTCGCCGAGGAATGGATCTGGACGGCCAACCGGGATGTGAACGTGCACTACGGTTTCGCCGACTCGTCGAACTTCCGGGGTGTCAAGGGTTATGAGGCGTACGCGGCCCGCGAGGCGACCGCCACGGCAGTGCTCGCGTCGCAGGTCGGCGATCAGAAGAAGGGTGGCCCGCCCGGATACCACGCGTCCAACCTGCTGATCGGCACACCGGAGGTGGTGTTCGAGAAGCTCAAGGCCGCCCAGGAGGCATGCTCGTTCTCCGAGGTCACCATCGTCCCGCAGTTCGGCACCATGCCGTACGAGGACGCCTTCGAAAGCACCAGGTTGTTCGCCCAGGAGGTGCTGCCCGCGGTGCACGAGATGGCCGCCCCGCTGCATCCCGCCGCGCTGCCGGAGAACGCTCTCGCATGACAACCCCCTGCGGTCCGACGGACACCCCGTCCGATATCGATATTCCCGCGATCCGGGAGAAGTATGCCGCCGAGCGGGCCAAACGCCTGCGGCCCGAGGGCGGTGACCAATACCAGGAACTGAACGGTGATTACGCGTCGTTCTTCGAGGTCGACCCGTACACACCGGTGACCGAACGGGACCCGATCACCGAGGATGCTGATGTCGTGATCCTCGGCGGCGGATTCGCCGGGCTGCTGGCCGGGGCGTACCTGAAGAAGGCCGGGGTCGAGGGCATCCGCGTCATCGAGATGGCCGGCGATTTCGGCGGGGTCTGGTACTGGAACCGGTTCCCGGGCATCCAGTGCGACAACGATGCCTACTGCTACATCCCGCTGCTCGAAGAGCTCGGCTTCATGCCGAGCAAGAAGTTCGCCGACGGCGCCGAGATCTTCGGCCACTGCCGCAACATCGGCAAGCATTTCGGCCTGTACGACGGTGCGCTGTTCTCCACGCAGGTACGCGAGCTGCGCTGGGAGGACGGACCGCAACGTTGGCAGATCAGCACCAATCGCGGCGACGACATCCGGGCCCGGTTCGTGGTGATGGCGCAGGGTTCCTACAACGTCCCGAAGTTGCCCGGCATCCCGGGGATCAAGGACTTCTCCGGGCACGTGTTCCATTCGGCACGTTGGGATTACGACTACACCGGCGGTGACGCCGACGGCGGTCTGGACAAGCTGGCCGACAAGCGCGTCGCGCTGGTCGGGACCGGCGCCACCGGCATCCAGCTGGTTCCGCATCTCGGTCGGGATGCCGAGCAGCTGTTCGTCTTCCAGCGGACACCGTCCTCGGTGGATGCGCGTTCCAACACCCCCACCGACCCGGAATGGGCGGCATCGCTGCAACCCGGTTGGCAGGAGGAGCGCAAGCGCAACTTCCACAATTGGTCGCCGTTCGTCGGCGTGGTGTTCGGCGAACCGGATCTGGTGTGCGACTTCTGGACCGAGCTGGGACGCAACCTGACCGCCCGCGTCGCCGGCAGCCCGGATCCCACCGCGGTGACCATCGAACAGATCATGGCCTTCCGGGAAGAGGAAGACTTCAAGATCATGGAGCGGCTGCGCCGGCGCATCGGCGAGATCGTGGACGATCCCGACACCGCCGAGGCGCTGAAGCCCTACTACCGCTTCATGTGCAAACGACCCACCTCCAGCGAGCAATACCTCGATACGTTCAACCGGCCCAATGTGACCCTGGTCGACGTGTCGGCATCCAAAGGGGTGGAACGGCTCACCGAGAAGGGCATCGTCGCCGACGGCGTCGAGTACGAAGTCGACTGCGTCATCTTCGCGAGCGGTTTCGAGATCTCCACCGAGATCAGCCGCCGGTTCGCCATCGAGCGCATCATCGGCCGAGACGGGTTGTCGCTGTTCGACCACTGGCGCGACGACTACCAGACGTTGCACGGGATGACGAGTCGAGGTTTCCCGAACCAGTTCTTCATGGGTTTCATCCAGGGTGGCGTGTCGGCCAATACGACGGCGATGTTCGAGCAGCAGGCCCGTCACATCGCCTACATCATCGCGGAGGCGCAGCGTTGCGGTAGCACCACGGTGGAGCCCAGCCAGGACGGTCAGGATGCCTGGGTGGCCACCGTGCGGGAGCTGTCCATCGACAATTCCGCATTCGAACTATCCTGCACACCCGGTTATTACAACAACGAGGGCCGGGGTGCGGCCGTGCGCAACGGAGCGTTCCTGGGCGATTTCTACTCGCCGGGCTTCTACGCCTTCGACGAGCTGATCGCGCAGTGGCGAGAGGCCGGCGATCTGGCGGGGTTGGAACTCAGGTGAGTCTGCGGTTCGATGATCGGGTCGCCGTCGTAACCGGCGGTGGCCGCGGTCTGGGCCGTGCATACGCACTGCTGCTGGCTTCGTTGGGGGCCAAGGTCGTGGTCAACGATCTCGGTGGCAGCCTGACCGGGGAAGGCGCCGACGGCGGTCCGGCACAGCAGGTGGTCGATGAGATCCGTTCCGCCGGGGGACAAGCCGTGGCCAACACCGACTCGGTGGCCACCGCGGCCGGCGGTGAGGCGATCGTCTCCTCGGCGTTGGACAGTTTCGGTCGCCTCGACATCCTGATCCACAACGCAGGCAACGTCCGTCGCGGGTCGCTGACGGAGATGACCTACGAGGATTTCGACTCCGTGCTCGATGTGCACCTGCGTGGGGCGTTCCATGTGGTGCGGCCGGCCTTTCCGGTCATGTCCGCCGCCGGCTACGGCCGTATCGTGTTGACGTCGTCGATCGGGGGACTGTACGGCAACCATGAGGTCGCCAACTATGCGGCCGCAAAGTCCGGCATCATCGGGCTGACGAACGTGGTCGGCCTGGAGGGGGCCGCGCACGGGGTGCTGTGCAACGCGATCGTGCCCGGCGCCGTGACGCGGATGGCCGAGGGGCTCGACACATCGGCCTATCCGCCGATGGATCCCGACCTCGTCGCACCGACCGTCGGCTGGCTGTCACACGAAACCTGTTCGGTGACGGGGGAATTGTTCGTGGCCATCGCGGGTCGAGTCGCGCGGGCGTTCATCGCCGAAACGCCGGGGGTGTACCGGCCGTCATGGACCGTCGAGGATGTCGCCGAGAACATCGAAGCCATCCGCGATGACACCGCACCGCTGGTGTTCCCGCCGGTGCCCGATGGTCACACCGATCACATCCGGTATTCCTTTGGAGCTGCCCATGTCTGAGGGTCCGCTGGCCGGTATCCGTGTCATCGATGTCACCGCGGTGGTGATGGGGCCGTACTGCACCCAGATCATGGCCGATATGGGCGCCGACGTCATCAAGATCGAGCCGCCCGAAGGCGACATCACCCGCAATGTCGCCGTGGGGCCGTCGCCCGGGATGAACGGCGTCTTCGTCAACGTCAACCGGGGAAAGCGCAGTGTGGTACTGGATCTGCGCTCCGAGCAGGGGGCGGCGGCGCTGCGCGCGCTGATCGTGACGGCCGATGTGTTCATCCACTCCATGCGGGCGAAGGCGATCACGAAGCTGGGGTTCGACTACGACTCGGTGGCCGCGCTGAACCCCGGCATCGTCTACACCAACTGCTACGGATACAGCCGCCGCGGGCCGGATGCCGACCGTCCGGCCTACGACGACACCATCCAGGCCGAGTGCGGGCTGCCGGCAGTGCAGCGCCAACTCACCGGCGACGCGACGTATGTGGCCACCATCATGGCCGACAAGGTCACCGGGTTGACCGCGCTGTACGCGACGATGATGGCGCTGTTCCACCGCGAACGCACCGGCGAGGGGCAGGAGGTCGAGGTCAGTATGTTCGAGACCATGGCATCCTTCATGCTGGTCGAACATGCCAACGGCGCCATGTTCGACCCTCCGCTCGGGCCTGCGGTGTATCCGCGCACCGTGGCGCCCAACCGGCGGCCCTATGCCACCAAGGACGGTCACGTCGCCGCGCTGATCTACAACGACAAGCACTGGAACGCCTTCATCAACGCGGTGCGGCCGGTCTGGGACTCGCCGGAGTATGCGACGCTTGCCTCACGCGCCAAGCAGATCGACCGGGTTTATGGCCTGGTGGCGCAGACGATGTTGGAGCGCACCACCGCCGAGTGGCTGGCGCTGTTCGCGGAGTTGGAGATTCCGGCGACACCGATCAACACGCTGGATACGTTGTTCGACTCGCCGCAGTTGAACGCCGGTGGGTTCTTCGAGACGGTCGATACTCCCGACGGTCCGGTGCGATTTCCGGGGGTGCCGACGTGGTTCTCGCGCACGCCGGGGCACGTTCGCGGGCCGGCCCCGGTTCTGGGTGCCGATACCGAGGCGGTGCTGGGAGAGTTGCAGGCGCTGCCGCGGCCGTAGGACCTAGACGGTCTTGGCCAACCGGTCGGCGAGGATCGACGCGAACCGTGCCGGATCGTCGAGGGATCCACCCTCGGCGAGAAGGGCTGTGCCGTAGAGCAATTCGGCGGTATCGCCCAGGCTGTCCGACGAGTTCGCGAGTGCCTCACGCATTCCGGTCACCAGGGCGTGGTCCGGATTGAGCTCCAGGATGCGCTTGCCGACGGGCACGTCCTGGCCCGAGGCGCGGTACATGCGGGCCAATTGCGGGGTGATGCCGAAGGTATCGGTGATCAGGCAGGCCGGCGACGAGGTCAACCGGGTCGACAGCCGCACCTCTTTGACGTGTTCGTCGAGCGTCTCCTGCAGCCACGCGAGCAGGTCGGCGAAATCACCTGCCTCTGGCTTGTCGTCATCGCCGGCGCCCAGGTCGACCTCACCCTTGGCGACCGACTGCAGCGCCTTGCCCTCGAACTCCGGCACCGACTCGACCCACACCTCGTCGACCGGGTCGGTGAGCAGCAACACCTCGTAGCCCTTGGCCTTGAACGCCTCCAGATGCGGTGAGCGCTCGAGCAACTGGCGCGATTCGCCGGTGGCGTAGAAGATCTGCTCCTGATCCTCTTTCATCCGGCCGATGTAATCCTTGAGCGTCGTGGGCGCCTCACCACTGAAGGTGGACGCGAACGAGGACAGGCTCAGCAGGGTGTCGCGGTTGTCGGTATCGGAGAGCAGGCCCTCCTTGAACGCCCGGCCGAACTGCGTCCAGAAGGTCGTGTAGTCCTCCGGGCGATTGACCTGGAGGTCTTTGATCGACGACAGCACCTTCTTGGTGAGGCTGCGCCGGATCACCTTGATCTGCCGGTCCTGCTGCAGGATCTCGCGAGAAACATTGAGCGACATGTCCTGTGCGTCGACGACACCCTTGACGAACCGCAGATACTCGGGCATCAGATCGTCACAGTCGCCCATGATGAAGACGCGCTTGACGTACAGCTGCACACCGGTGTGTCCGTCACGGTTGAACAGGTCGAACGGCGCCTGCGACGGGATGAACAGCAGCGCCTGATACTCGAAGGTGCCTTCTGCCTTCATCGCGATGACCTCGAGCGGTTCGTCCCAGGCATGCGCGATGTGCTTGTAGAACTCGCTGTACTCCTCGTCGGAGACTTCACTGCGGGACTTGGCCCACAACGCAACCCGCGAGTTCAGCGTCTCGGTCTCGACGGTGACGGTCGGTTCCACATCCTCCTCGGCATCGTGCGGCACCGGGACGGTCTTCTCGACCTCCATCCGGATGGGCCAGGAGATGAAGTCCGAGTACTTCTTGACCAGCTGCCTGATCTTCCACGGCGCGGTGTAGTCGTGCAGCTCGTCGTCGGCGTCCTCGGGCTTGAGGTGCAGTGTCACCGAGGTGCCCTGCGGGGCACCCTCCACCGCGGCGATGGTGTAGGTGCCGTCCCCGCTGGACTGCCACCGGGTGGCGGTGCCCTCGCCGGCCTTGCGGGTCAGCAGATCGACGTTGTCGGCGACCATGAAGGTGGAGTAGAACCCGACGCCGAACTGCCCGATCAGCTGCTCGGTATCGGAGCCCTTGTCCGCGTCGCGCAGCTTCTGGCGCAGCTCGGCGGTGCCGGACTTGGCCAGTGTGCCGATCAGCTCCACCACCTCGTCGCGGGACATGCCGATGCCGTTGTCCCGGATGGTCAGGGTCCGCGCGGTGGCGTCGACGTCGATGTCGATGTGCAGGTCCGAGGTGTCGACGTCGAGGTCCTTGTCCTGATAGGACGCCAGCCGCAACTTGTCCAGCGCGTCGGACGCATTGGACACCAACTCCCGTAGGAACGAGTCCTTGTTGGAGTAGATGGAATGCACCATCAGCTGCAGCAGCTGACGGGCCTCGGCCTGGAATTCGCGCTGTTCGACCTGCTCAGTCACATCGCGGATACTACCGACCCGGCTCAGCCGAACTGCACCCCCTGCGCCAGCGGCAACTCCGAGGAGTAGTTGACGGTGTTGGTGGCGCGGCGCATATAGGCCTTCCACGAGTCCGAGCCGGATTCGCGGCCGCCGCCGGTCTCCTTCTCACCGCCGAACGCACCGCCGATCTCGGCGCCCGAGGTGCCGATGTTCACGTTGGCGATGCCGCAATCCGAACCGTCGGCGGCCATGAAACGCTCCGCCTCGCGGATGTCGGTGGTGAAGATGGCCGATGAGAGCCCCTGCGGGACGGCATTGTTCAGGGCGATGGCCTCGCCGAGGTCGTCATAGGTGAGCACGTAGAGGATCGGGGCGAACGTCTCGTCGTGCACCACCGCCGTCTGCGCAGGCATCCGCACGACGGCGGGCCGCACATAGAACGAGCCGTCTCCGAGTTTGACATGATCCCCGCCGATCACCTCACCGCCGTCGGTGGCGGCCTGTTCCAGCGCGCCGACCATGTCCCGGTAGGACCGCTCGTGGATCAGCGGCCCGACCAGTGTGCCCGGCGCCGACGGATCGCCGACCGGCAGGCTGCGGTAGGCGGTGACGATCCGCTCGACCAGGGTGTCGGCCACCGAGCGGTGCGCGATGACCCGGCGCAGGGTGGTGCAGCGCTGACCGGCGGTGCCGGCCGCCGAGAAGACGATGCCGCGCACGGCCAGATCCAGATCGGCCGACGGGGTGACGATCGCGGCATTGTTCCCCCCGAGCTCCAGGAGCACCTTGCCGAACCGGGCGGCCACCCGGGGCCCGACCTCGCGGCCCATCCGCACCGAACCGGTGGCCGACACCAGCGCAACCCGCGGATCGTCGACGAGCTGTTCGCCGATCTTGCGGCCACCCTGGATCAGGCCGGCGATACCCGCCGGCGCGCCCACGTCCGCTGCGGCCCGCTCGATCAGCGCCTGGCAGGCGATCGCGGTGAGCGGGGTCAACTCGGACGGTTTCCACACCACCGTGTCGCCGCACACCAGCGCGACGGCGGTGTTCCAGGCCCAGACCGCCACCGGGAAGTTGAACGCGGTGATGACACCGACTATCCCGAGCGGATGCCAGGTCTCCATGAGCCGGTGGCCGGGCCGCTCGGAGGCGATGGTCTTGCCGTAGAGCTGTCGCGACAGCCCGACGGCGAACTGGCAGATGTCGATCATCTCCTGCACCTCGCCGAGCGCCTCGGAGGTGATCTTGCCCGCCTCGACGGTGACCAGGGTGGCCAACTCGGCCTTGTGCTCGGTGAGCAGTTCGCCGAGCCGGGCCACCAGCGCGCCGCGCACCGGGGCCGGTGTGGTGCGCCAGTCTGCGAATGCCGTTGCCGCGGTGGTGATGACGGCTTCGGCCTCGGCCGTGGTGGTCTCGGGGATCGAGAACAGCACCTGCCCGTTGATCGGGCTGCCGGCGGGCAGGCCGGGTGCGCCGGGTTCGCCGAGCGCGGCGGTGCAGCCGAGGGCTTGGAGCGCGGCGCGCACCTGGGCGCGCAGAGCGTCCGCGGTGGGCAGGGCGGATTTCACGGCGGTGGTCATGAACACGCGACTTTCTCGTAGAGCTCGTACGGATCGTGGATGTGGTGGCCGATCGCCTCGGCCATCCACTGCTGGGTGTACTGCGAATCGTCGGGGACGTCGGCGGCGGTGGCGTCGCCGTCGAGGTTGGATCGGAAGATGCCGGCCGCCGAGGCCGGCAGGAAGTCTTCGTAGACAACGGGTCTGGCCGGATCGCCGGCATGATAGTAGGCCAGTCCCTGCGCCGCCATCTGGGCATCGGTGCCGGGGAAGTACTCATGCCAGACCGCGGCGGGATCATCCTGTGCCATGGCGGCGTCGTAGCGGGCCCGACCGAGCGGTGTCAGCGCGACACCGCGCTGTTCGACCTCGCCGAAACGCACCCGCAATGTCCCGTCGGACACCGTGCCGTCGACATCGCGGAAGCGACGCGGTTCGGCCAGTGCACGGAATGACGTCTGCCGTAACAGAACCCGCGGACCGCCGACATCGGGCGGGCCCTGGATGTCGTCGATCATGGTGATACCCCGCTCGGTCATGGTGCGGTGCAGCAACTCGATATCGAGCACCCGCGGGGTGAGGTGGTTGATGTGGGTGGTGCCCACCCCGGCGATATCGGCGGCGACCGCCGACACCGCGGACAGCTCGTCGTACCAGCCACGGTCGATCGGCTCGCGGGACAGCGCGAACGAGGACACCGCCGCGGTCAGGAACTCGTCGGCCTCACCGACGGGGCACCCGCCGGCGGCGGCGATGCGGCGGGCCGTGGCGATCAGCGCAGGGTCGAACAGTCGGCGCCGTGCCAGGAAGGCCTCCACCCGGGTGCGCAACTCGGGGTGGAAGAACCGGGTGTCCGCGGTGGCCAGCATGGAGGTGAACACCCGGAACGGATTGCGGGCCAGCTCGTCCGGGTCGACCGGGCGGAATGCGGTGGACACCACCGGCACCGGGGAGGCGGCCTCGCGCAGATCGTAGAACCCGACCGGATACATGCCGAACGCCGAGAACAGATCGGCGACATCGGTCAGTTCGGCGGCCGTGCCGACGCGGATGGCGCCGTGCCGCTCCGCGGTGACCCGATCCAGCGAGCCGAGTCGCGCCGCCGCCGGGTGTCGGTAGACGTAGTCGCGGTTCACCGACGCGCTGACGTCGACCAGGGTGTGGTAGGCGGGTACCTCGGCGCCGTACATGCGTGACAGTGCCGCGGCGAATTGTGCGCGCAGCTGCCAGGTTTCAACGGTGCTCATCGCGGGCCCGGACCTGTTGCGTACAGTTCGGCCATGACCGATATCGACCATCTCGACGAGATCGACCGACTGCTGGTACGCGAGCTCGTCGCCGACGGACGCGCGACGCTGGCGCATCTGGCGGCCGCGGCGGGGTTGTCGGTATCGGCGGTGCAGTCGCGGGTGCGCAGGCTGGAGTCGCGCGAGGTGATCCTGGGATACACCGCGCGGGTCAATCCGGAGACCGTCGGCCGCATGTTGTCGGCGTTCGTCGCCATCACCCCTCTCGATCCCTCTCAACCCGATGATGCCCCCTCCCGGCTGCGCCATATCGACGAGATCGAGTCGTGCCACTCGGTGGCCGGTGAGGAGAGCTATGTGCTCCTGGTGCGTGTCGCTTCGGCGCGAGCACTGGAGGACCTGCTGCAGAGGATCCGGACGGCCGCCAACGTTCGCACTCGAAGCACCATCATCCTACAGACTTTTTACGATAGTCGCGTATATCTACCGGAATAGTTCCTGCATCGAGATGAAAAGACCGTAAAGATTGCGTTAGGATGGTGGCATGACCGCTGTCCTGTCTTCCACTGCCTCCGCCGACCGCGCCGTGAGTGCCGACCACGTACACGATGTGCTGAGCGCCAACCTGCTGGCCGACGGCATGGATCTGGTGCTCGACCTGGATGCCTCGCGCGGCTCGGTACTCGTCGACGCCCGCGACGGCAGGCGTTACCTCGACATGTTCACGTTCTTCGCCTCGTCGGCGCTGGGCATGAACCATCCGGCGCTCGCCGACGATGCGGCATTCCGCGCCGAACTGGCGCAGGCCGCGGTCAACAAGCCCAGTAACTCCGATGTCTATTCGGTGCCGATGGCGCGCTTCGTCCAGGCGTTCGCCCGGGTGCTCGGCGACCCTGCACTACCTCATCTCTTCTTCGTCGACGGTGGCGCGCTGGCGGTGGAGAACGCGCTCAAGGTGGCCTTCGACTGGAAGAGTCGACACAACGAGGCACACGGCCGCGACCCGGAGCTGGGAACCCGGGTGTTGCACCTGCGTGGCGCCTTCCACGGCCGCAGCGGCTACACGCTGTCGCTGACCAATACCGATCCGAACAAGGTCGCACGCTTCCCCAAGTTCGACTGGCCGCGTATCGACGCGCCGTATGTGCGCCCCGGCGCGGATATCGAGGCGCTGGAGGCCGAATCGCTGCGCCAGGCCCGCGCCGCGTTCGAGGCTCATCCGCACGACATCGCCTGCTTCATCGCCGAGCCCATCCAGGGCGAGGGTGGCGATCGGCATATCCGGCCGCAGTTCTTCGCCGCGATGCGGGCGTTGTGTGATGAGTTCGACGCGCTGCTGATCTTCGACGAGGTGCAGACGGGCTGCGGTATCACCGGAACCGCCTGGGCCTACCAGCAATTGGGCGTGCTGCCCGACGTGCTGGCTTTCGGCAAGAAGACCCAGGTGTGCGGCGTGATGGCCGGTGGCCGCGTCGACGAGGTCGCCGAGAACGTGTTCGCCGTCAGCTCCCGGATCAACTCGACCTGGGGTGGCAACCTCACCGATATGGTGCGCGCGCGGCGCATCCTGGAGGTCGTGGAGGCTGACGGTCTGATCGACCATGCCGCGACGGCCGGCCGTCATCTGCTCGGCCGGTTGCATTGGTTGGCAACCGAGTTCCCTGGCCGGGTGCTCGACCCGCGTGGTCGCGGGCTGATGTGCGCATTCAGCTTGCCCTCGGCGGCCGAGCGTGACGAGCTGATCCGGCGGCTGTGGGAACGCAACGTCATCATGTTGGCCAGCGGCCCGGATTCGGTACGGTTCCGGCCGGCGTTGACGGTGTCACATGCCGAACTCGACGCCGCGGTGGATGCCGTGCGCGATGTGCTCGTTGTTATGTGAGCCGACCGGTCCGTTCGCGGATATAGGTCTTCAGGCGCGGTAGCTCGCTGCCGCTGATCAGCGTGCAGCCATGACGCTCGGCCAATTTGACTGCGGCAGGCGTGAACTCGTTGTTGGTGACGACCATGGTCTGGGTGCAGTCCTGCATGGCGGCGCCGGCCACCACCTCCTGCACGGCGCCGGCGCCGACCGGCCGGGATACCCGCTTGCACTGGATGGCGAGCCGATCCGGGCGGCGGCCGACGATCAGATCGACACCCCAGTCCCCGGTCACCGATGTCATGATCACCGAGGTGCCGCACGACCGGGCCACCCGCGCAACGTAATCCTCGAACTCGGTGCCCGACATCGCATCGATGGGCTGCTCACGGGGCGCGGGTGTGCGCAGGCCTGACAGGAAATGGGGTACCGCCGCGACCACCAGTGGGGCGAGCATGCCGGCGGCCACCGTCCCGGCGCCGCCGGCGCCCGCAACCCACGCCACCCCGGCCGCGGCGACACCGACGGCGACGAACATCTTGATGCGCACGACGGCATGGTACGAGCCGATCCCGACATGCAACCGGAGGGTTGCAATAATCCGGCGAGTATGCAACTCTGAAGTTGCATATAAAACCGACAGTCAGGATGGCTCATGAGCACTCTGGAAATCACCCG
This sequence comes from Mycobacterium sp. C31M, assembly GCF_053345865.1. NCBI lineage: Bacteria > Bacillati > Actinomycetota > Actinomycetes > Mycobacteriales > Mycobacteriaceae > Mycobacterium > Mycobacterium sp. C31M. Next base: position 108,167 of record NZ_JBKFAX010000009.1, read on the forward strand.
CAGCATCGACATCGCGGCACCACCGGTCAAGGTGTGGGCCGCGCTCACCGAGAAGGATCTGATCGCACAATGGTTCGGCGACAGCGCCGAATTCGATCCCGTGGTCGGCGGCACCGGATTCTTCGGCTGGTCCGACCACGGCCGCTTCCGGGTGGTGGTCGAGCAGATCGAGGCACCCACCCTGCTGGTCTACCGGTGGGCGAACGAGGCCGATGCCGACCCGGGGCCCGACAACTCGACGGTCGTGCGCTTCGAGTTGGCGCCGATCCCGGGTGGGACCCGACTCTCCCTGCTGGAGACCGGATTCGAGGCGCTGAAGAACCCGGAATCCGCGCATGCCGACAACACCGGCGGCTGGCAGGCCGAGCTCGACGAACTGGTCGAACTCCTCGGGGTGTCGGTGTGAGCTCCGGGCCACCGGTCGTACTGGCGGTGCTCGCGGACGAAACCCGCTGGCGCATACTGACCGAACTCGGATCGGCAGACCTCTCGGCGAGCGCATTGGCCACCCGGTTGCCGGTCAGCAGACAGGCGATCGCCAAACATCTGGCGGTGCTCGCCGAGGCGGGACTGGTGGAGGCGGTGCCCGTCGGCCGGGAGATCCGCTACCGGGCGCTGGGGGCCGAATTGAGCGCGCTCGGTGCCCGACTGTCCGAAATCGGTCAGCAATGGGATCGTCGCCTTTTGGCTATCAAGCGCATCGCCGAAGGTCTGGAATAGCGTGCATAATCCGTCATGAGATGACCGATGACGCGCGCGACCAGCAACCGACCGGCGAGCCCCTGCTCGCCGGCGGGGCGCTGGCCCACGTGGGGTGGTTCCGTTTCCACTTCGCCGACGAACGGTGGGAATGGTCACCTCAGGTGGAACGGATGCACGGCTACGAACCGGGTACCGCGCATCCGACCACCGAGCTGGTGCTCGCCCACAAGCACCCCGACGATTACGGTCAGGTCGCCGCGACGCTCGACGAAGTACGGCGCACTGCAGCGGCTTTCAGCACCCGACACCGGATCATCGACACCCACGGCGACACCCACGAAGTCGTGGTGGTCGCAGATCAACTCTTCGACGAGGACGGCGGCACCGTCATCGGCACCCACGGGTTCTACGTCGATGTGACGCCGTCGACGCAGGCCGAGCAGCGCAGCCAGCAGGCCCGGGTGAGCGTGGCCGTCGCCGAGATCGCCGAGGCCCGCAGCGGAATCGAGCAGGCCAAGGGCATGCTGATGCTCATCTACCGGATCAACGCGGACTCCGCCTTCGAGTTGCTCAAATGGCGCTCACAGGAGACCAATACGAAACTCAAAGCCCTCACCGAGCGGCTCGCCAGGGACTTCCTGGAGCTCGAATACCAGGAACTGCTGCCGCACCGCAGCGTGTACGACCGGCTGCTGCTGACCGCGCACCTGCGGGTCGGCGACTGACGTTTACCAGCCGTGGCACGAGGGAATCCCAGCCGGCATGAGGACATGCGGCCGCACCGCGTGGCAGGTGACGTGACGAGATGTCACCTGACCGCCCTGGACTCAGACCCGACGATCCCGAGGTGCGATCGGCGGCTCGTTTCGCCCTGATCGCGGGTGTCCTCGGCGTCGCCTTCCTGGTCCTTGCCGCCGTCCTGGTACGTAGCTGCGATGAGGCCGTCGTCGATACCGCAGCCTGTGGCAGACCCGAACGCCTGGTGCTGGCACTCGGTGCGCCCATCCTGCTGTTCGTCGCCGGGGTGCGGGCCTTCGTCCGGACCTACCGGCTGTGGCAGGTCCGTCAGACGTGGTGGGCCTGGCAGGGGGCCGGGTGGTTTCTGATGCTGCTCATGCTCGTGGTGCTCACCATGGGTCTGCCGACACTGGGCGGATTCGGCTCGTGAGCGGCCGGGCAGTTCTACTGTAGGATCTACGCCCCGGTAACGGGGCAGGAGGATTGAGGAGGGTCACCATGAAAGGTCCCAAAGATCCTGTCGATCACACCCGTACGACGCGCACCCACGCCGGCGAGTCGATGAAAGACAACGTGATCATGCCCGCACTCGTCGTCATCGCGGTGGCGCTGGTGCTCTTCGTGGGCTGCCTGGCGGCGTTCGCCACCCGGCACCACGATGTCGGTCTGACACTGGGCTCACTGTCGGCGGCAGGTTTTGTCGTCGGCGCCCTGTGGATGTCCGTCGAGCATCATCGGGTCCGCCGTATCGAGGAGCGCTGGTACGCGGCCCACCCGGAGGCCACCCGGCAACGCCCGGCCAGCTGAACCGGGATCCGCGAAGCGGCCGATCGGTCCGCTTCGCGGTGAAGCACGCCCACACAGCCCAAAGTTGCTCGCCCCAGAGACGCACAGGTTTGACGGGAACGTCAGCCGGGTACCCGCAGCCAGCGACAACGCAAGCAATGGAGGCTCGGATGGGACGCGGACTCATCGGCACCGTGGTGCTGATCTGGTTGTTGATCGGGGTGTTCGCGGCTTGGCAGCGCGATTACTTCACCGGCGGGGAAACCAACTGTGCGACAGCGGGCACGATAGCGCTGACGGTGGTGGCCGGACCGCTCAATTACGCGGGGGTCAATCCCGTGGTCGCCGATTGCAAACTGCCGCAGCCGAGTTCGATGCATACATGGGAAGTGAGGGTGTCGTGATAGTTCTGGGAGCAATACTGCTGATCCTGGGGTTCGTGTTGGACGTCTACCTGCTCTGGGTGGTCGGCGTGATCCTGCTGGTGGCCGGTGCGGTGTTCTGGCTGCTCGGTGCGGTCGGGCGGCCGGTGGCCGGTAGGCGAGCCTGGTACTAGGAATACGCAGGTCCCACGTGGACCGCTTGGAGAGCGACCGACGTTGGAACGAAGACGCCCGCAACGAGACGAGCGTGCAAAGGCTGGACCGTAACTGGTCCAGCCTTTTGCAGGAATTACGGGTGGTACAGACCGGCGTCCAGCTGCTCACCGGGCTGCTGCTCACCCTGCCGTTCCACGACGGTTTCGAGGATCTGCGCGGTGAGCTGCGCATCGTCTACCTGTGCACGGTGTCGTGTTCTATCGCCGCGACGGTGCTGCTGATCGCGCCGATCGGGATTCACCGGTTGATGTTCCGCCGGCACCGCCTCGACATCGTCGTCCACACCGCGCATCAGCTGGCCTATGCCGGCATCCTGATGCTGGCGCTGACGCTAACCGGCGTGATGGTGTTGATCTTCGGTGCCGTGATCAGTGTGCCCGTGGGTGTGATCGCGGGCCTGGTGACGGCGCTGGGCATCATCGTGTTCTGGGTGGCGCTGCCACTGTGGTTGCGTATGCGGGCCGGGTCGTCGGAACCGCTGCCCGATGACGAGCCGGATGGCGCACACACCCCATCGCGCGATTGAGCGGCGATCGTCTCGGGTATGCCGAGCCGCATGACACGCTTTGGATACACCCTGATGACGGAACAGGCCGGACCGAAAGACCTTGTCGAGCATGCCGTCTTGGCGGAACAGGCCGGTTTCGACTTCGAGGTGTGCAGTGACCATTTCACCCCGTGGCTGACCAGCCAGGGGCACGCGCCCAACGCGTGGGCCGTGCTGGGCGCGGTGGCACATGCGACCACACGCGTGGGCCTGCACTCGTTCGTCACCTGTCCGACGATGCGATATCACCCCGCGGTGGTGGCCCAGCAGGCCGCGACGGTGCAGATCCTGGCCGACGGCAGGTTCACCCTCGGGCTCGGCAGCGGTGAGAACCTCAACGAACACGTGATCGGGGCCGGGTGGCCTGCTGCCGCGCGACGCCTGGACATGCTGGCCGAGGCGATCAAGGTGATCCGCGAACTGCTCGGTGGCGAACTGGTGGACCACCGCGGTGAGTTCTTCGCCGTCGAGTCCGCCCGAATCTGGGACGTTCCCGAGGACCCGGTCGGTATCGGCGTATCGATCACCGGAGACCGAACAGTGGAGAAGCTGGCCGTGCTGGCCGATCATCTGATCAATACGGCGCCCGATCGCGATGTCGTCGGCAAGTGGAACAGCACACGTCAGCCCGTGGGACTCCCGGACGGCCGCGTGATCGGGCAACTTCCGGTCTGCTGGGATCCGGACCGCGACAAGGCGATTGCCCGGGCACACGACCAGTTTCGATGGTTCGCCGGGGGTTGGGGAGTGAATGCCGATCTGCCGACACCGGCCGGGTTCGCCGCGGCCAGCCAGTTCGTGCGTCCCGAGGATGTGGCGTCGGCGATCTCGTGCGGGCCGGACCTCGACGCCATCGTCGAGGCGGTGCGCGGCTATCACGACGCCGGTTACACCGATGTGGCGCTCATCCAGGTCGGCGGCGACACCCAGCAGCAGTTCCTCGCCGAAGCGGCCGAACCGCTGCTGGCCGCGTTGCGCGCGGAATTCGGCTGACCGTCAGCCCAGCAGTGAACTCTCGCCATCGGCCCAGCACTTCATCATGTGCTCGGCCAGGCGGTCCTCGACGATATCGCGCGCCCGTACCCCGAACACGATGTCATTGTTGAGATCGGGATCGGCGCGCAGCAGGTCGCCGACCACATCGTTGACCACCACCTGCTCGTGTACCGCGTCGGCCTCGACGTGCTCGCGGTAGAACAGCTGACACGGCTCCGGCGCGCCGAGTCGCTGCAGGGCCTGCACCAGCCGTCGTGACCCCGGCGGTGAGGTGATCTCGGTGGCGGCGAAATGCCCGACCGCGGCACCGCGCAGATCGCGGTGCAGCCCGAACATCGACGAGATGTTCACCACGGCAAGCGATTCGGCGGGAACGGCGTCGAGATAGCTCAGGTAGCCAGCGTCCAGCCCCGCGGCCGTCATCAGCTCGGCGAATAGCTGCTGGTGCATGTGGGTCGCCCGCCCGGCGCCGTATTCGTCGTATTGCACCGCCACGTAGGCGGCCTTGGCCGCCCCGGTCAGCCGGGGGATCACCCATGACTGCGGGTCGGCCTCCTTGAGGTGATACAGCGACCGGTGCACGAAGTATTCGCGCAGCTGCTCCCAGGTGCCGACGCTGCGTAGAAAATGGGATGGCCCGCCGTCGGGGGAGTGGTGTACCGGATCGTCGGGCGGCTCACCGGCCAGCCGTCGCATCTCGGCCTGTGCGGACACCCCGTCGATATCACCCACGCAGCGGCGCAGGTACTCCAAAAAGTGGCGCTCCAGTCGCAGCCGCAACCCGATCAGATCGACATCCCACTCCCAGTCCGCCGCGACGTCGGCAAAACCCCGGTATGACAGCTCGTAGGCCACATACAGCGCAAGCTGCAGATCCCGTCCCATCGGGTCGGTGCCGTCGGGCCGCAACCGGGTCAGATCCTGAACCCGACCGGACAGCTGCGCGATCAACGCGCCGGACAGCGGTCCGGCCGGTTGGGGAAGCGGTGCGGTGAGCATGTGATCAGACCTTGCTGCGCACCCGCCGCCACCCGGATGCCACCTGATCGCCGCCCTGCTCGATCGCGGTCTCGGCCAGCTCGGCCCCGCGGCGGCGTGCCTCGGCGGCGATCGGGGCGCTGCGCTCGGCGGCTCGCTCCAGAGCGGTCGCGCTGCGGTCACGTGCGGTCTCGGCGAGCTCCACCCCGCGATCCAGTGCGGTCTCGGCGAGTTCGGCTCCCCGTTTACGGGCCTTGCGGGCAATCGGTGCGCTCTTCTCGGCGCCCTTGTACAGGGCGGCGGCGCTGCGGTCATAGGCGATGGCCAGATTGTCGGCGGCGGACTCCAGCGCGGAGGCGGCCAACGGCGTACCCCGCTCGATGGCGGCGTCGGCGAGTTCACGCCCGCGTTCCACCCCGACGTGCACGCCGTGGCCCAGTCGCTCGGCGAACTCGGACTCCAGCACGCTGTCATGTGAGGAGGGCAGCGCATCCGAGACGGCTTGCACGACCTTGCGGCCGGCGCGGCGGCCCCGCCACCCCAGCGAGGGCTTGCCCGCGGTGTCGGCGGACGCGAGGACCAGGCCGCCGATCAGGCTGAGATCGGTGAGGAAGGCGCGCCGCTTCTCGGCCTTGGCGATCGGATCGGTCTCATCCCAGAACATGTGTTTGCCCAGGTTGGCCGGAATGACCGTGGCGGCGAGCAAGCCGGCGGCGACCCGCGGAACCCTCCCGGTGGCCAGCAACAATCCACCACCGATCTGCACCGCGGCGTTGATGCGGGCGACGGTGACTGCGTTGTCGGGGACCTTGTCGGCGACCGGCCCCGGCAGCGATTGCAAGCCGTCCAGGGTCGGCTGCACGACCTCGGCTGCGGGTTTCACATCACGGAGGGCCTCGACGCCCTGTCCGATGAAGGCGGCCGACAACAATGGGCGGGCGATTCTGCGTACCAACATGACCCGGGTGTTCCCACCCGGGCGGGAAAACAAACACAGTGGTTCCGGTCACGATCTGGTTTCGGAATGCCTAAGGCGCGCAACAGGAACGGCCCACCGGCTCAGGTTTGGTGTGCCATGCCGCCGGGGTAACGACAGCCGCATGCGATATCTAAGCCATCATCGGGCCGAGCATGATGAACGCCGCGGCGTAGATGCCGATGGCGATCAGCACGGCCATGGCCAGAATCACCGCGATGGTGATCAGGACGCCGCGAAGCGTGTGGTTGCTCATCCTTCGGGGTTACCCGTTGCGCGTCGCGGTGACACAGCGCAGGTGCGGGGTGGTTCCGTTGGTTAGCGACCGGGGCACGTGGGGTAACCTCCGAGCGGACATGCCGGGAGGTCAGATGGTGCAGCAGGAAGCGGACGCGCATGCGGCCGACGGTGATCGCTCGGTAGAGATCCGGGTCGCCGCCACGTTGGAGAATCTCGCGGTGCTGCGGGTTCTGATCGCCGCAGCGGCCACCTTCGAGGACCTGGACTTCGATGCCGTCTCCGATCTGCGGCTGGCGGTCGACGAGGCGTGTACCCGCCTGGTGAAGGCCGCCGTGCCCGGTTCCGCCCTCATCATCAGCATCAAGCCGACCGACGACGCCGTCGTCATCCAGGCGTCGGCCACCTGTCGCAGCGACGAGGACGCCATAGTCGCGCCCGGCAGCTTCAGCTGGCATGTGCTCAGCTCGCTGACCGACGAGGTCAGCACCTTCGCCGACGGCCAGCACGCCGACTCCGGCCGGGTATTCGGCATCTCACTCACTGCAAGGCGAGCGAGTCTGTTGCAGTGAACTCGGAATACGCCGACGTCATCGAGATGTTTCGCGTACTCGGCGAACTGCCCGATGGCTCGGCAGAACACGAGCGGCAGCGCGAACGGATCGTGACGCGCTGCCTGCCGCTGGCCGATCACATCGCGCGCCGCTTCGAGGGCCGTGGCGAGGCCCGCGACGACCTGGTCCAGGTGGCCCGGGTGGGTCTGGTCAATGCCGTCAACCGGTTCGACGTGGACGCCGGTTCGGATTTCGCGTCGTATGCGGTGCCGACCATCATGGGCGAGGTCCGCCGACACTTCCGCGACAACGGCTGGTCGGTCAAGGTGCCGCGCCGGCTCAAGGAACTTCACCTGCGTCTCGGTGCGGCCACCGCGGAGATGTCACAGCGGCTGGGCCGCGCACCGACGCCGTCGGAGCTGGCCGCCGAACTGGACATGGACCGCCAGGAAGTCGTCGAGGGCCTGATCGCGGGCAGCTCCTACAACACGCTGTCCATCGACAGCGGCGGATCTGGTGACGACGAGGCGCCGGCGATCGCCGACACGCTGGGATCGCCGGACACCGCGTTGGATCAGATCGAGAATCGTGAGGCACTGCGGCCGCTGCTGGGCAAGTTGCCCGAACGGGAACGCACCGTGCTGGTGCTGCGGTTCTTCGAATCGATGACACAGTCGCAGATCGCCGAACGGGTCGGCATATCGCAGATGCACGTGTCGCGGCTGTTGGCCCGGTCGCTAGCGAAGCTGCGCGACGAGTTGCAGTAGCCGCGGTGGCTGGCCGTGCACCCGGGCCAGCGCATCAGCCAGCTGATCGCCGGCGGGCAACACCCCGTCCGGATCGCAGATCTGCAGCATCCGGCGGACCGCGGCACTCGGTATCAGCGCCCAGCGGGCGTCCCGGCCCGCGGCGGTGACGCTGACCGTATGAAGCATCGAAAATGCCTCGGTGGCAAAGAATTCCACGTCGGTGAGGTCGAGGACCAGTTGTTCGGTGTGGGCCAGGTGCAGCTGCGCGTAACTGCTGAACCGGCGGGCGTTGGCGGCGTCGACATCACCGGCCACCGATACCACCGTCACCGAGGGCGGAATCCGCCGGACGGTGAAGGTGGCGGTCCCGCGCCGGGGCCGCGGAGACGATGGCGCGCGCGCTGCAGTATCCGTTGTGGCCATAGGAGGCTCCGTCAGTGGATTGCGTGACCGGGCACGTACTGAATCTGCGTCCGACCCTACGCCAGAATCCGCAGGTAGAAACTGTCCGGCCGGTTAACAGTGTGTCAACGCGGGCGGTCACACTGGTGGCATGGTATCGACCCGATCGCAACAGGCGGTGACCGGTGTGGTGTTGGCCGCCGGCGCGGGAACCCGATTCGGGATGCCGAAAGTGCTTGCTGGCGACGGTGATTGGCTGATTCGTGCAGTTGCGGCGCTGGACCGGGGCGGCTGCGGCGAGGTGCTGGTGGTACTGGGCGCGGCCGACGCGCCGGTACCGGCACCCGCCCGCGCGGTCCGTGCCGTGGACTGGGCCGACGGGTTGTCAGCATCGCTGCGGGCCGGGCTGGCCGCGGTGTCTGTGACAGCCGAGTACGTCGCGGTGATGACGGTCGACACCCCGGATATCGGAGCCGACGTGGTGTCGCGGGTGCTGGCTGCGGCACGGATGTCGGCATCGGGACTGGCGCGGGCCGTCTTCGCGGGCCGGCCGGGGCATCCGGTGGCGCTCGCGCGCCGGCACTGGCCCGCGCTGATCGAGCAGTTGCACGGCGACACCGGGGCCGGGCCGTTCCTGCGGGCCCACACCGACGTCGTCGAGGTCGAATGCGGGGATCTGGCCACCGGCCGCGATATGGATGTGCCTCAGCGGAAGGTATAGCCGCCGTCGGGGTAGAGGGTCGACCCGGTGGTGATCCGGCTGGTCAACAGATAGCCGACGGTGTGGGCGATCTCGTCCTCGGTGGCGAGTCGGCCGATGGTCGATGCGGCGCGGTACCCGTCGAACGCCGCGTCGCGGACCTCGGCCGTGCGGGTCGCCCACAGGTGTCCGTCCACCGTGCCGGGTGCGATCGCAGTCACCGTGACCGGTGCGAGTTCCAGCGCCAGCCCGCGGGCCAGGCCTTCGATGGCCGCATTTGCCGCGGCATAGGCCGGCGCGATACCCGCCGGTCGCGCCCCGGCGGCCCCGGACATCAGCACGATCGCGGCGTCGGCGCCCAGTTTCGGCAGCGCCGCGCGGGTGACGCGGTACTGACCCCAGAATTTGGAGTCGAACGCGGTGGCGGCCTCGGCGACGCTGAGATCGCGCATCGGCCCGGTGCGGTAGTCGGCGGCGGTGGTGAACAGTCCGTGCACGATGTCGACGGTGTCGAAGAACCTGTCGATCGACTCCTGGTCGCCGGTGTCCACCCGGTGCCAGCGCGCCGCCGGGCCCAGGCTCTCGGCGGCCGCGGTCAGGCGCTGTTCGTTGCGACCGCCCAGCACGACGGTGCCGCCGCCGGCGGTCACCAGTCGGGCGGTGGCCAGCCCGATCCCGCTGCCACCGCCCACCAGGACGACGGTGCGGTCGGCGAACGTCTGATCAGGCATGCCATGACGGTACGGCCGCCGACCGCGCAGTCATCCCGGCTGCGATGTCAAAGGTGTTCGGTGCCAGCCGATTCCGGATGAATCACGGTGCGTGGAACTCAGGTGTGCACTTCCAGGCCCAGCGCCGCGGCGGCATAACGCCGCACGGTGTCCTCGGAGATGGCGGCGACATCCTCGAACCCGGGCCGTGCCCGGCTCGTCATGTTTCCGGACACCGGGTCCAGCGCGATCTCGGCGAGCATCTCACCGGTGGTCGGCTCGCAGACGGCCCAGGTGTAGCGGGTGTCGTCGGCCCAGCCGTCGGCGGCGTCGTGGACGTAGTCGAGGTCGTCCTCACCCATTTCGGTCAGCGCCGGCCGGTCGTCGACGCGGTCATCGCAGCGCAGTCCGCGCAGATACCACTGACCGTTGTTGATCTCGACGGGTTCCATGTTGACCTCCCCGGAAAGCCGAATGGCCACTTATTGCACAGGATTCGCGAGAATCCGTGCCATAAGTGGCCACTGGGCGGATTGACTAGTCCTTGATCTCGGCGATCACGGTGCCCTGGGTGATGGCCGCGCCGGCCTCCACGGCCAGGCCGGTGATGGTGCCATCCTTGTGCGCGGTGACCGGGTTCTCCATCTTCATGGCCTCCAGCACCACGACCAGGTCGCCGGCGGCGACCTGCTGGCCCTCCTCGACGGCGACCTTCACCACGGTGCCCTGCATGGGCGCGGTGACCGAGTCGCCCGAGGCGGCCGCACCGCCGCCGGCGCCGCGCTTGCGGGACTTGGGCTTCTTGCGCAGTGCCGCACCCGCACCGGCACCGCCGCCACCACCGAGGGCCAGGTCACCGGGCAGCGAGACCTCCAGGCGCTTACCGCCGACCTCGACGACGACCTTCTGCCGGGGCAGGTTGTCCTCGTCATCGATGGGCTCACCACCGGTGAAGGGTTCGACGGTGTTGTCCCATTCGGTTTCGATCCAGCGGGTGTGTACGTCGAACTTCTCGCCGTCGCCGATGAAGGCGGGGTCGGCGGTGACGGCGCGGTGGAACGGGATGACCGTCGCCAGACCTTCGACGTTGAATTCGGCAAGGGCGCGGCGCGAGCGGGCCAGGGCCTCTTCGCGGGTGGCGCCGGTGACGATCAGCTTGGCCAGCATCGAGTCGAACTGTCCGCCGATGACCGAGCCGCTCTCGACACCGGAGTCCATTCGCACACCGGGGCCGGTGGGCGGCTCGAACGTGGTGACCGGGCCCGGCGCGGGCAGGAAGCCGCGGCCGGCGTCCTCGCCGTTGATGCGGAACTCGAAGGAGTGGCCGCGCGGGGTGGGGTCCTCGGTGATGTCGAGGGCCTCGCCGTTGGCGATCTTGAACTGCTGCAGCACCAGGTCGATGCCCGAGGTTTCCTCGGTGACGGGGTGTTCGACCTGCAGGCGGGTGTTGACCTCCAGGAAGGAGATCAGGCCGTCCTGGCCGACCAGGTATTCCACGGTGCCGGCACCGTAGTAGCCGGCTTCCTTGCAGATGCGCTTGGCGGACTCGTGGATCTCCTTGCGCTGCGCGTCGGTGAGGAACGGTGCGGGGGCTTCCTCGACGAGCTTCTGGAAGCGGCGCTGCAGCGAGCAGTCGCGGGTGCCTGCGACGACGACGTTGCCGTGGGTGTCGGCGATGACCTGGGCCTCGACGTGGCGGGGCTTGTCCAGGTAGCGCTCGACGAAGCACTCGCCGCGGCCGAAGGCCGACACGGCCTCACGGGTGGCCGAGTCGAACAGTTCGGGGATCTCTTCCATGGTGCGGGCGACCTTCATGCCGCGCCCGCCACCGCCGAAGGCGGCCTTGATGGCGATCGGCAGGCCGTGCTCCTTGGCGAAGGCCAGGATCTCGTCGGCGTCCTTGACCGGGTCCGGGGTGCCCGGCACCAGCGGTGCCTGGGCGCGCGCGGCGATGTGGCGGGCGGTGACCTTGTCACCGAGGTCGCGGATGGACTGCGGGCTGGGGCCGATCCAGATCAGCCCGGCGTCCAGTACGGCCTGGGCGAAATCGCCGTTCTCCGAGAGGAAGCCGTAGCCGGGGTGGATGGCGTTGGCGCCGGACTTCTCGGCGGCCTCGAGGATCTTCTCGAAGACCAGGTAGGACTCCGCGGAGGTCTGGCCGCCCAGGGCGAACGCCTCGTCGGCCAGGCGCACGTGCGGGGCGTCGGCGTCCGGTTCGGCGTAGACGGCCACGCTGGCCAGCCCGGCATCTTTCGCGGCCCGGATCACCCGGACGGCGATCTCCCCGCGGTTGGCGACAAGCACCTTGGAGATTTTCGAGCTGGCGTGACTGGGCACTGCGCCTCCTGGTGGCAGGTATCTCTAAGAAACGTCTTTAAGAATGTATCGGGCGAAGTTTATGTGTCCAATTCCGGGGTGGCGAGTCGGCCCCCTTAATTTTCGGCGAGTTACCGTCAACCTTCCGGTAAGGTGGCTTTGTTACTCGTCAGTATGTTTGACGTGGGCATCGCTGCGCTGCGATAACACCGCCTGAAACACTGCGGCGGCGCCCCGTTCGGGGCGCCGCCGCAGTTGACAGCTGTCGAGAACCGGTTCACCCGAACAGTGTCGGGATGCCCTTCATCGACGGAGGCGGTTCGACACCGAGCGCGTTGGCCAACAGCGACGGTGCGACGTCGAGGACGTCGACCTCCTTGCGTGACGGATCCGCGGTGATACCGGCGCCCGCGGCCAGCAGGATGCCCTCCGGGATGTGATAGCCGGTGTTGACCCCGCCGATACGCGAATGCACGCTCAGGCCCAGTTCGGTTGCCGGCACGGTCTTCTCGGCGACCGCGCCGAACGGGTGGATGGCCACCGTCGTGGTGTCCTCGCCCGGGACGGTGTAGTCGATACCGAAGGTGACGGTCTTGCCTTCCACCCGCAGCCGCGCGAACAACCGCTCGGCCCCGTTCACCAGGACCGACTCCAGCGGGGCCACCGCCTCGGCGGCGTCGGTCTCGGACTCGAAGACCAACGAGAGCATCGGGTACATGGCCAGCGCGACGTCGGCGGGCTTGAGGCCCAGTTGGGCGATCAATTTGGTGTGGTCGTCCAGGACGAAGCGGCCGCCGTCGAGCTTGGGCACCGCGACCGGGCCCTGGCCCATGCTCGCCGAGAGCACCAGCATCGACTCCGGATGCTTGGCCAGGTACTTGCGGATGCGCCCGATGTGGCGGTCGGTGATGTCCATGGCGGCCACGATGAAGCTGCCGTACACCTCGTCGGCGTCGTACTCGAACTTCTCGGTGTAGCCCGGCATCCCGTCACCCCAGAACCGGTGCATCATGCCTGCGACGTGATTGGTGAAGAACACCGACAGCCGCGGCTGCACCTTGCGGTGCTGGCGCCAGTACAGGTCGAAGCTCAGCGGAGCCTGCATCGCCGACCGGAATGCCTTGTAGCGCGGGTCGATTCGCTCCTTGACCAGGTGGGTGGCCAACGTCGCGGTGGTACGCGGGGTCAGCCCCTGGCGGACCAGGTCGACCGCAGTACCGGCCAGTGCCTTCGGGTTCAGCGCCGAGTCGGGGGAGAAGCCGTTCTCACCGGTCATCGCGAGGTTGAAGGCCTGAAAGCTCTCCAGCGCCGGAGGATAGGTCTTGGCATCGGAGGCGAAGGTGTCCGGGACATAGAAGCCGCCGTGCTTGAACGGCCGGGCCGGCCAGCTCTGCATCGGACCGAACAGGCCCACCGACAGGCCGGCGCGTTCGGCGACATCCCAGATCGGGTCACCACGGAAGGTCGACGGATCCTGGCCCAGGTCGAACGAGTTGTGTTCGTAGCTGGAGGTGTGCAGCGTCGGCCAGGTGCGCCAGGGCTGCAGGCCCTGCAGTTCCTCGCGGTCCTCGTGCACGGTGGTCAGTGACTGGCCGTCCCGCAGCAGGTCGGCGAGGTTGGACTCGGGACGGTGCTTGACGTAGATGTCCACGACGTCCCATGGGACTTCGTTGAGCTCGTAGAGGATGACGTCCCTGGCTTGCCGATTCATCGGGCCGGGCCCCTTTCTGGTCCTTCGTTTGCTGCCCCCGCGGTCGAGAACGCCGTGACACGCAGCGACGAGTGTCGGGCCAGCTAGCTGGCTGGGTAGCTTGCTTGGGCCATTCTGGCACGGATCGGGAGAAGTGTCCGTGGCCGACAATATTGACGGAAGCGACAGTGGTGATGTCGGCCACATGCCCGGCAGGGCCGGAACTACGAGCTGCGCAGCCGCCGCTTGATCCGCGTCAGCATCGCCGACATACCGCGCAACCGCAGCGGGCTGATCAGTGCCGCCAGCCCCAGCTCGGAGTAGAAGTCATCCGGGACCGCCAGGATGTCGTCGGCGGATTGACCGTCCAGGCCGGCGGCCAGGATCGAGGCGAAACCGCGGGTGGTCGGGGCCTCGGCCGGTGCGCTGAAGTACAGCCGGACATGCGTGCGGTCGCTGGCGTCGACGTCGAGGAACAGCGGCGACTGGCACTCGGGGACCGGCTCCATCGCGGCTTCCTCTAAGTGGCCGGGCAGCGCGGGCAGTTCGTTGGCGAACTCCAGCAGCAGCTGCAGTTTGTCCTGGCCCTGCATGTCCCGGAAATCGGAGACGACCTCGGCCAGGGCGGCCGGCATGCTCATCGTCGGCTCACGGCGCGTCGCCGGGCTCTTCCCCGACGGCGACGGGCACCCGCACGGCGTTACCCCATTCGGTCCAGGAGCCATCGTAGTTGCGTACGCCCTCGCGGCCCAGCAGGTGGGTCAACACGAACCAGGTGTGGCTGCTGCGCTCGCCGATGCGGCAATAGACGATGGTCTTCGGGTCGGTGTCGCCGTCATCGAGGAAGCCGTACAGCTCGTCGAGTTCGGCGCGGCTGCGGAACTGGCCGTTGTCCCGGGCCGCCTTGGCCCACGGGATCGACACCGCGGTCGGGATGTGCCCGCCGCGCAGCGCGCCCTCTTCCGGATAGTCCGGCATGTGGGTGCGCTCGCCGGTGTACTCCTGCGGGGACCGCACATCGATCAGCGGCTGGGTGCCCAGCACGTCGAGCACATCGGAGCGGAACGCGCGGATGGCGGCGTCGTTGCGCTCCACCACCGGGTAACCCGTGCTCGGCTTGCCCGGCACGTCCAGGGTGGTGTCGCGGCCGTTGCTCACCCACAGATCGCGGCCGCCGTCGAGCAGCCGCACGTCGGGGTGGCCGAAGAGGGTGAACACCCACAGTGCGTAGGCGGCCCACCAGTTGCTCTTGTCGCCGTAGATGACGACGGTGTCGTCGCGCGAGATGCCCTTGCGGTCCATCAATTCGGCGAACTGGGCGCCGTCGATGTAGTCGCGCACGGCCGGGTCGTTGAGGTCGGTGTGCCAGTCGATCTTCACCGCACCGGGGATGTGCCCGGTGTCGTAGAGCAGGACGTCCTCGTCGGACTCCACGATGGCCAACCCGGCGCGGCCCAGATTGGCCGACAGCCAATCCGCGGTGACCAGTCGTTCGGGGTGCGCGTAAGCGGCGAGGGCGGGATCAGGATCGGCAGGCAGCGGCACACCATGAGCCTACTCATGCCGGGTGCGCCGCGCGCTCACGACCGGCGATGGTTCAGGCAGTCGGCCGCGGGCGCCAGGGTGGCGCGCATGTTGCGCCGCATCATCTCGCATGCGGCATCGGCGAGTCCGGCGTCGATATGGGCGACGGCGTCGCGTGCCACCACCACCTCGTAGTGCCGCACATAGGCGTCCAGCGCGGTGTAGAGCACACACTGTTCGGTGACCTGGCCGGTCAGTATCACCCGGTGGGTGCCCAGCCGTTCCAGCAGGTGGTCCAGCGCGGTGGCATAGAACGCGCTGTGCCGAACCTTGTTGAGCCGCAGGCATTCCGCGGTGGGCAGGATGGGTTCGACCAGTTCGGGGTGTGCGCCGTGGCGGGCGTCGTCGACGATGTCGTCCCACACCGCGGTGAAGTCGCCGTAGTTGTCGTTGACATAGATGACCACCGCATCGTCGCATCGGGCCCGGTGGATCAGGTCGGCCAGCGGATCGATCACCGCGGCGGCACTGGCAGCGAGCTGCTCGGCATCGGGGTGGCGGTAGTTGTTCATCATGTCGATGACCAGAACGGCGGTGTCAGCCATGGCGGTGGACTACCCGGCGCCGGTGGTTTCGACGCGTGTGGTCCGGGCACTCCTTGGCCATGACCGATCCCGAGGATGTGCTTCGGCCCAGTGAGGCGACCGACCCCGACGAACTCAACGATGACGGCAACGACCAGGTGGTGGACGCACCCGAGGACTGGCAGGGCGCCGACAAATTCGGGATGACCGAACGCGAAGCGGCCGAGGGTGAGTCGTTGGACGACAAACTCGCCGCCGAGGAACCCGATATCGGCTAGCCGCCGTCGGCCTGCCACAGTGCCGCGACCGAGATGTCGAGCTCGGCCAGCAGGGTGCGCAGCAGCGGCAGGCTGATGCCGATCACGTTGGACGGGTCACCCTCGATCCGATCGATGAACCAGCCGCCCAACCCGTCGAGGGTGAAGGCGCCTGCGACGTGGATCGGCTCGCCGGTATCGATGTAGGCGCTCAGTTCGGTTTCGGTGGGGGAACCGAAATGCACCGCGGTGGAACCGGTTTCGGCGGCCGTGTCGGTGATGATGCCGTCGCGCAGCCGCAGCAGTGCATGCCCGCTCAACAGGTGCCCCGTACGTCCGGCCATCGCCGCCCACTGCGCCCGGGCGGCCGCCGCCGATCCGGGCTTGCCGCACAGCGTGCCGTCGAGATAGAGCATCGAGTCGCAACCCAGCACCACACAGTCGGCGGAGATGTCGTCGGCCAGTTGCGCGGCGACGCTGAGCGCCTTGGCGTTGGCCAGCTTGGCCACCACCGCCTCCGGCGGTGTGCCGGGATCCAGCGATGCGATCAGCGCATGCTCGTCGACATCGGAGACCGCGACCAGCGGATCGATGCCGGCCTGGCGGAGCACGCCCAGTCGGCCGGGCGAGGCCGAACCGAGGACCAGCCGGATCAACTGGGCCTGATGTTCTTCGCGTAAGCGCTCATCAGCGCCGCATGTGGGTGCGCTCCAGCAGCGTCACCCGCTGCCAGGCGTGGCTCTGGTAGCGCAGCTTGTCCACCGGATGACCCCACAGGTTGAGCTCTTGCGGGCCCGGCTCACCCGGGCCGGTGCCACCGGCAGCGGCCAGCACCGCGACCAGCGCCGCCAACTCCTCGGCCGACGGATTGCCCTTGACCACCCGGAACTCCGGCACCGGTGGCGCGGGGTTGTCGATGGTCAGGTCACGCGGGTCGCTGACTTCGACGATGTCGACGTTCTGGCTCATGGATGTCCTTGTCGGAGTTGAAGTCGGCCGATCAGAGCGGGATGTTGCCGTGCTTCTTGGGCGGCACCTGGCTGATCTTGCGCTCCAGCAGACGCAGCGAGGTGGCCACGTACCCGCGGGTGTGCGAGGGCGGGATGACCGCGTCGACATAACCGCGCTCAGCGGCGATGTACGGGTTCACCAGGGTGTCCTCGTAGGACTGCTGCAGCTCCAGGCGCAGCGCGTCGACGTCCTCGCCCTCGGCGGCGGCCTTCTTGAGGTCCTGGCGGTAGACGAAGCCCACCGCGCCGGAGGCACCCATCACGGCGATCTGGGCCGTCGGCCAGGCCACGACCACGTCGGCGCCCATGTCCTTGGAACCCATCACGCAGTACGCGCCGCCGTAGGACTTTCGGGTGATGACGGTGATCTTGGGCACGGTGGCCTCGCCGTAGGCGTACAGCAGCTTGGCGCCGCGGCGGATGATGCCGTTGTACTCCTGGCCGGTGCCCGGCAGGAAGCCCGGCACGTCGACCAGCAGCACGATCGGGATGTTGAAGCAGTCGCAGGTGCGGATGAACCGCGCGGCCTTCTCCGAGGCGTTGATGTCCAGGCAGCCGGCGAACTGGGTGGGCTGGTTGGCCACGATGCCGACGGTGCGCCCGTCGACCCGGCCGAAGCCGACGATGATGTTCTGCGCGTAACCGGCCTGCACCTCGAGGAACTCGTCGTCGTCGAGGATGCGCGAGATGACCTCGTGCATGTCATACGGCTGGTTCGGCGAGTCCGGGATCAGGGTGTCGAGCTCGATGTCCTCGCCGGTGAGGTTGTCCTCGATGGCGCCCGGGTGCGGCGGCGCCGGGTAGCGCGGCGGATCGGCGTAGTTGTTGACCGGAAGGTAGCTCAGCAGGTCCCGGACGTAGTCCAGGGCGTCCTGCTCGCCGGAGGCGACGTAGTGCACGGTGCCGGACTTGGCCATGTGGGTCTGGGCGCCGCCCAGCTCCTCCATGGTGACGTCCTCGCCGGTGACGGTCTTGATGACGTCGGGACCGGTGATGAACATCTGGCTGGTCTGGTCGACCATGATGACGAAGTCGGTCAGCGCGGGGGAGTAGACGTGCCCACCGGCGGCCGCGCCCATGATCAGCGAGATCTGCGGGATGACGCCTGAGGCCTTGATGTTGTTGTGGAAGATCCGGCTGTACAGGCCGAGCGAGACCACACCCTCCTGGATGCGGGCGCCGGCGCCGTCGTTGATGCCGATCAGCGGGCGGCCGGTCTTGATGGCCAGCTCCTGGACCTTGACGATCTTCTCGCCGTAGACCTCGCCGAGGCTGCCGCCGAACACGGTGGCGTCCTGGCTGAAGATGCAGACCTCGCGGCCGTCGATGGTGCCGTAGCCGGTCACCACGCCGTCGCCGAGCGGCCGGTTCTTTTCCAGGCCGAAGTTGGTGCTGCGGTGCCGGGCCAGCGCGTCGAGCTCGACGAAGGAGCCCTCGTCCAACAGCGCGTAGATGCGCTCGCGGGCGGTCAGCTTGCCCTTGGCATGCACCTTCTCGACCGCGGCCTCACCGACCGGGTGCAGCGCCTCTTCGGCGCGCTTGCGAAGGTCGGCCAGCTTGCCGGCCGTGGTGTGGATGTCTACTACGTGCTCTGCCGCCGGCTCGATAGTGCTCGTCATGGGTAGCGATGCTAGCCGCACTTCTAAGAACTGCATAAGAGAGGTGCGAGTTATGTCACTGCGTGTCGATTCCCGGCCAAGCTGTGGGGCGTGCCGGACCGTGACTCGATGCGCCAGCTGCTGCTCGATCGACGCGGCGACGACCGGCCGGGCCTGCGGTCCCGTGACCGCGACTGGACCTGGGATGACGTCGTCGACGAATCGGCCGCCCGGGGGCGGTCACGCTGGCACCCGATGTGCCACCGGGCGCACTGGGCCGCCCGGTGCACGACGGGGTGGCCATCGTGGACCCGGTCTCGCTGGCCGACTGTGCGCCCGCGGTGCTGGACCGCAACGGGCGGGTGCTCAACCCCGACGCTGCGGTCGGCGAGATCGTCGACAAGTACGGCACCCGCTCACCGTCGAGCATGTGCTGCGCCGTCACCCGGCGGTGATCGCGGCGGCCGCCTTCGCGGTGCCCGACCCCTCGACGTTCGACGCGCAGGCCTTCGCCGACTATCTGGGCGACCAGCCCGACCTGGGCACCAAATCGGCGCCCAGGCTGCTGCGGGTGTCGCTCCGGCTGCCGGTCACCTGGTCGAACAAGGTGGTCAAACATCAACTGCAGGAACAATGTTGGCGCACCGATGAAGTGGTGTACCGGTGGGTCGGACGGGGGCCCATTCGCTTCGAGGTGATGACTGCGGCCGACCGGGACGCCCTGGAGGCCGAGTTCGCCGCACACGGTCGGCAGCGGCACACCTGAGCGCTCACGTCATCTTGCGCAGCACCACCGAGAAACTGGCCAGGGCGGGCACCGGGTGCCGGCGCAGGAACCGGCTCTTCGCGTTCTCCAGCGCCTGCAGCGGCGGGATCACCGAGTAGTAGGCGTGACCGAAGCTGGAGCGCCACTGCTCCACCCCGGAAGCCGAAATCCTCGAACTTGTTGATGGCGCGCCCGCGTCGGTCCGGTGGTCCCGCGGTAGTAGGCCGGAAACTTCTGCAGGTTGGGCTGGTCGAGCCGGCCCGGCTGCACCTTGTCCAGGATGCGCCGCGCTGCGCGCTCCGGGATCAACTTGTTGACCGTAGCTGCCCTCCTCGTCGGTGATCGGTCGGCGCAGATCGGCCACCCTGGTCTGGACCGCCACGGCGGCCTTGCTGAGCTCCAGCGGTGAGATGTCCACGACGACACGGTGATCGGCGAAACCCCACCGTTGCGCATCGCCGACCACCGGATTGGCGCCCCCGCCGAGTTCGGCGACCGCATGCACACCCTCGCGCCTGGCCAGGTCGGCCACCGAGTCGTCATAGGCCTGCCAGAGTTCGGCGAAGTCCCGGTACTCGATGTCCTCGGCATGGTCGAACAGGTATGTCTGAGCCATCGGCTTGCACCCGCAAAGTCGTGTCGGAAATCCGGACGTTACCCAACGGCGAGACGAGTGTGGGCGTTGTGAAAATAGCTGTGGATAACTTCGGCTAAATGCATGATCTTGCCGAGGTGATGCTTATGCGCGCTACGCGAGCGTAAATTCCCGGATATGGCCAGGAACCGCGGTTGGATTGCAAATTCAATGACATTTGCTGATCCGGGAAGGGTGGCCGTCCGGCCGTCGCGGGCTGGGGCAATCTGGCCACACCGCCGCACGGCGCGTGTTACCCACGGGTGTGACCTTCGCATGGGATGAGACCGTCGACGTGCTGGTGGCCGGATCCGGTGCCGGTGGGGCCACCGGGGCGTATACCGCAGCGCGCGAGGGGCTTTCGGTGCTCATGGTCGAGGGGTCCGACAAGTACGGCGGCACCACCGCGTACTCCGGGGGCGGCGGGATGTGGTTCCCGTGCAATCAGTTCCTGCGCCGCGCCGGTGTCGACGACACCGTCGAGGACGCGCTGCAGTACTACCGCGCCGTGGTGGGGGAGCGCACCCCGGTGGCCCTGCAGGAGGCCTACGTCCGCGGCGGCGCACCGCTCGTCGAGTATCTGGAAGCCGATGAACTGCTGCGTTTCTCGCTGTTGCCGTGGCCGGACTACTTCGGTGCGGCGCCCAAGGCGCGTGCCGACGGGATGCGACACATCGCGGCCAAACCGCTGAAGGTCGCCGCCGCGCCGGAACTGCGGGAGGCGGTGCGTGGCCCGCTGGATGCCGACCGGCGGGGCGCCGCGGCGCCCGCGGACTACTTCGTCGGTGGTCGGGCGCTGATCGCGCGGCTGCTCGCGGCGACGCTGCGCCACTCGCGGGCATCGACGCAGCGCAACACCGCCCTGACCGAGTTGGTGCTCGCCGACGGTGTGGTCACCGGGGCGATGGTGGAACAGAACGGGCGGCGCCGCGCCATCCGGGCCACCCGCGGTGTGCTGCTGGCCGCCGGCGGCTTCGAACGCAACGACACCATGCGGGCCCGCTACGGCGTCCCCGGTGACGTGCGAGACACCATGGGGCCGTGGGCAAACCGTGGTCAGGCGCACCTGGCCGGTATCGCCGTCGGCGCCGACACCGACCTGATGGATCAAGCCTGGTGGTCACCGGGTCTGACCCACCCCGACGGCGCCTCGGCGTTCGCGCTGTGGTTCACCGGCGGCATCTTCGTCGACGACACGGGCAGGCGCTTCGTCAACGAATCGGCCGCCTATGACCGACTCGGCCGCGTGGTGCTGGACGCCATGGCCGCCGGGACCGTCACGCTGCCGTACTGGATGGTCTACGACGACCGCGAGGGCATAGTCCCGCCGGTCAAGGCCACCAACGTCTCGATGGCCGCCACCGAGGAGTACCTTGATGCCGGATTGTGGCGAACCGCAGACACATTGGACGATCTCGCCGTCGCCATCGGTGTACCGCCGGACAACCTGACCGAGACGGTGCGCCGGTACAACGGGTTCGTCGCCGCCGGTCACGACGACGATTTCGGTCGCGGCGACGAGCCCTACGACCGGGCCTTCTCCGGCGGCGCCTCGCCGCTGGTGCCGATCGAACGTGGACCGTTCCATGCCGCCGCGTTCGGTGTGTCCGACCTGGGCACCAAGGGTGGGTTGCGCACGGACACCGCAGGGCGGGTGCTCGATACCGCCGGCGCGGTGATACCCGGCCTGTACGCCGCGGGTAACACCATGGCCGCGCCGAGTGGCACCGTCTATCCCGGTGGCGGCAATCCGATCGGGACGAGCATGGTGTTCGGTCATCTGGCAGTGCGCGACATGTGCGGTAAACGGTGACCGGCGCACGTCTCGAGGCGTTTGCCGGGATGGCGGCGTGCGCTGGCGGGTGTCGAGTCGGCGTGGTGAACTAGGTCAGCTAACGTCACGGGAACACCCCGGCGTCAAATGGAAGGGCCGAAGAGGTTGATCCTGCAGGACGGCACTCGTGTGTGTGTGCTGCGTTTGCTGTCGGCAATTGACGTCGCTGGTAGTTTCGAGGGCGGTGCCGGCCATCGGCCGGGCCGCCGTCCGGCGGCGGCATTCTCAGGAGGGATCGTTGGTGCCTGACGACCAACCGGCCGAGGTCGGCGTGCACACCCGCCGCTACGACGGTGTCAACGGCCCGCGGGTGGCGATCGCCCACGACTACCTGACCCAGCGCGGCGGCGCCGAGAAGGTGGTGCTCTCGATGAGCAAGGCCTTCCCCGACGCACCCATCTACACCCTGCTCTACGACCCTGAGGGTACCTACCCGGAGTTCGCTGACCGCGATGTGCGGGTGTCCCCGCTGAATCGGGTCCCGCTGCTGCGCAAGCATCACCGGGTGGCGCTGCCGGTGCTGCCACTGGCCGCCGGGGCGATGTTCGTCGACGCCGACGTGGTGGTGACCAGTAGCAGCGGCTGGGCCCACGGATTCCGGACCGGCGGCGCCAAATTGGTGCACTGCCACACCCCGGCGCACTGGCTCTACGCGTTGGACCACTACCTCAAGCCCGGTGGTGACAAATTCAAACGGGCGGCGTTGAAGGTCGGCTCGCCGGCCCTGAAATCCTGGGACCGCCGCGCGGCCGGCACCGTGGACCGCTACCTGGCGGTGTCCACGGCCATCAAGGACCGCATCCGCAGCGCGTACGGGATCGATGCCGGGGTGCTGCCGTCACCGATCGCGCTCAAACCGCATACCGCCACCGAACCCGTGCCCGCGGTGGCCGACTGGCTCACTGATGGCGGACAACCGTTCTACCTGTGTGTCTCCCGGCTGATGGCCTACAAGAACGTCGACGCCGTGGTCGGGGCCTTCGCCCGCAGCGGCCGGCGCCTGGTGGTCGTCGGGCACGGTCCGGAGGCGGCCCGGCTGGAGCGGATGAAGACCCCGAACGTGGCGCTGCTGTCGGCGCTGACCGACGGTCAGATGGCCTGGCTGTACCAGTCCTGCCGGGCGCTGATCGCGGCCAGCTATGAGGATTTCGGGCTGACACCCATCGAGGCCGCGGTCTCCGGACGGCCCAGTGTGGTGCTGCGCTGGGGCGGATTCCTGGACACCGTCATCGAGGGCAGCACCGGAATGTTCTTCGACCGGCCCGAGGCGGCGTCCATTGCCGAGGCGCTGAACCGGTTCGAGGCCTGCGAGTTCGATCCGGACAAACTGCGCGCCCACGCCGAACGGTTCACCGAGGCGCGGTACGCCCAGTCGCTGTACGCGGCGGTCGACGAACTGGTCGGCGGCCTGGCACCGCAGGCATCACAATCCTGACCCGGACCGGGCAACACCCCAGTTCGGCTAGCTATGGTGGACGCGAATTCGCAAAGGAGCACAAACCCATGACCGGAGTACCCGCGTCGGCTGACCCGGCGGACGTCGCCCGCAAACAGGCCGCCGCCCCCGCGCTGCACATGCCGCCGCCCCCGGAATGGATTCTCGACGAGAACAACCGGGTCATCGACTACAAGATGCAGGGCATGACCCGCGGTCGCAAGATCCGCAACCGGCTGGGTGAACTCTTCTTCAACAGCTTCGTGACCTTCATCCCGTCGCACACCATCCGTCAGGGATACCTGCGGCTGATGGGCGCCCGGATCGGCCAGCGCACCTCGATCCTGCGTGGCACCACCGTGCTGGACATCGAATTCCTCACCGTCGGAGACGGTGTGGCGATCGGGTTCCGGTGCCTGCTCGACTCGCGCGCGGGGCTCTACATCGGCAACAACGTCACCATCGCCAGCGATGTGCACTTCATCGGCGGCGGTCACGACATCAACCACCCCGACTTCCTGCCGATCCCCATCCCGACCGTCGTCCAGGACTACGTGTGGATCGCCAGCCGCGCCATGGTGCTGCCGTCGCTGATCGGCCGCGGTGCCGTGGTGGCCGCGCACGCCGTGGTCAACAAGGACGTCGCCGATCTCGACATCGTCGGCGGTGTGCCGGCCAAGGTGATCGGTAAGCGGCCGGCAGATTCGCTGGGCTACACCAACAATCACCGCCCGCTGTTCTACTGATGACGGCTGCGCTGGCCGACTGCCGGCTCGTCTTCGTGGCGCCGGACGAGGGACAGACCGCTGTCGGCGACTACGCACAGGACCTGGTCGCCGAACTGCGCCCGTACTTCGGTGAGATCGTCGAGCACCGGACAGCCGGACCGGGCGCGGACACGTGGGCCGACCTGCGCAGGCACCGCGCGCAGGTGTGCCGACTGGTGGCCCAGGGCCCGCCCGGTAAGACCCTGGTGCACGCCGAGCTGTCCACCGGTGTGCTGCCGACCTTCTGGTCGATCGCCGGGCTCAAGGGAGTTCCGGTCACCTCGACGATCCACGACCCGCCGCAGGGACTGTGGTTCCTGGCCCGCACCAAGCGGATCGCGTCGTCGCGGTTGCTGACCCACGGCATCCACTACCCGCTGCGCCCACTGTCGCGGGCCATCGAGGGCCGCGTACACGGTGAGCGCACTCTGATCGCGCTCACCGAGACCGGCCGGCAGTCCATCGAACGCACCTACCCGCGCACCACCACTTACTGTGTGCCGCACCTGGTCCGGGAACGGACCGCGATCGCGCCGGCCCAGGACCGGCCGAAGGCGGTCGGGTTCTTCGGATTCGTCTATCGCGGCAAGGGTTTCGAGCAGATCGCGCGGATCCGTGAGCTGCTGCCCGCCGACATCACCATCCGGGTGGCCGGCCGCGGTACCGAGGCGCTGCCCGCGGCCGAGGGTATCGAGATCCTCGGTGGGGTGGACGGCGCCGAGGAGGACGCCTTCTTCGAATCGGTGCGCGCCATCGTCGTGCCCTACGGCAAGCGGCATTTCTACGCCGAGACCTACCCGGCCTCCGGGGTGGTCGCGCATGCCATGGCCTACAGCACGCCGGTGGTGTGCACCGGCTACGGCTCACTGGCCGAACTCGGCACCGCCGACGGGGTACTCAACGTGTCGCCGCGCGGCGACGGCGAGGACGCGGTGGCCGCCGGTCTGGCCGATGGCATCGCCACCCTGCTCGACGACCCGGTCCGGCTGACCGAGTTGGGCCGCAATGCCGACCGCACCCGGCAGCAACGTTCGCCGGCCGCGACCGCGGCGGCGTTCGCCGAGATCTGGTCGCGGGTGCTGGCCGGGCAGACCGAGAGCGCCTGAGCAACATGGCCGATCCGACCGGGCCGGATACCGCTGCGCCCACCACTTCGCATCACCTGATGCGGACGCTGTGGGCGGTGTTCTGGCTCTACGGCGGTCGCGGGGTCGGGCTGCTGTGGACGGCCCTGCTGATCGCCTACCTGGGCATCGCCGACTACGGCCAGTACGGCATGGCGTACGCAGTTTTCTCGTGTATCGGTCCGCCGCTGGACAATCCGTTTGCGGTGCGGGCGGTGCGCGAATCCGAGGAACGCTTCCTGGCCGAACGCACCTCGCGGTATCTGCTGGGCCTGGCCCTGATGGTGGTCGGTGTCGCGCTGGTCGAGGTGAGCTACATCGCCTGGTTCGGGCTGTTCGTCGCCGGTGGCGAGATCATCATGAAGACCTACCAGAGTCACTGGGCCCGGGACGGGCAGCCGCAACGGGTGGCCCAGTTGGACACCATCCGGCAGGTGGTCAGCGTCGCCCTGGCCGGCAGTTACCTATTAGTGGCCGAGCAGCCGAACCTGCAGGTCGCCAGCATGTGGCTGGTGTCGCCGTACGTCGTGGCCGCGATCGTGGTCGGCTTAATCGTGGTGCGGCACCGGCCCGGGATGCCCGGCCCGCCGAAGCTCATCGCCATCCTGATCGGCGAGATGCTGGGGCTGGCGGCCTACCTGCAGGGTGATGTGCTGCTGCTGGGGTGGCTCACCGACGACACCACGGTCGGTTACTACGCGCTGACCGTCACCGTGACCATCGCGATCGTCGCCGTCGGGCAGTCGTTCGGGATGTCTTACAACCGGTCGATGCGTGAGGGTGACGGCGCGCTGGATGCCGGCCCGCCGCTGCGCAGCACGCTGATCCTCGGGGTGCTGGCCTGGCTGCTGGTGTTGATTGTCGGGGTGGTCATGCTGTTCACCCCGGCACCTCAGGAACTGGCCGTCGCGATGATCATCATGAGCCTGTTCTGCGGCATGCGCACCGTCACCTCGGTGTTCCAGGCGGTGCTGTACCTGCAGCGCCGCGACACCACCCGGCTGGTCGCCAACATCAGTCTGCTGCCGGTCAAACTCGGGTTGGTGGCGCTGCTGGCCGTGGCAGGCGCGGTCGGCGCGGCCATCGCGACGGTGATCGCCGACGCGCTGCTGCTCGGCATCTATGCCTTCATCCTCTACCGCAAACCCCGCAGGGTGCCAGACTTCAAGGCAGAAACGTGACACGAGCAAAGTTTCTGTTGTCAAAGGATCCGGTTGCCGAGCACGGCGGTGATGTGGAGTTGTCCCGGCTGGTGATGACACTGGCGGCGGAGAGCTGCGAGGTGTCCGCGATCTGCCTGAGCCACCAGCGGCCGGGCACCGTCGAAACCGACCTGGTCGCGGGCGGGATGCCGCTGCAGCGGATCGCGAAATCGGGTGTGCAGCCGGTGCGGCTGCTCACCGACACGGTGCGCACCGGCCGCAGCCTGGCGCACGCCCGCTTCGACAACGACGAGCTGGTGGCGGCCATCACGGTGGCGGATGCCGATGTCTTCGTCGCCGAGCACAGCTACATGGCCGAATCCTTCCTGCGCAGCACGCAGGTCGGGTGGGCCCGGCTGGTGGTCAACACCCACGTCAGCGAGTCGCTGGTGTGGAAGGCGACCCGCGGCGTGCTGGGCAGGCTGCAGGTGGGCCGGCTGGTCCGCGATGAGCTGCGCGTCGCCCGTGCCGCCGCAGCCGTCGGCACCTACGACGCCTCCGAAGCCGAGTTCTACCGCGCCAACGGGGTGGCAGCGGCACGCTGGCTGGATCTGACCCTGCCGCCGGCGGCCCAGGTGCCGGTCGCCGACACGCCGCGCCGGCTGGTGCTGATGGGCACCCGGGACTGGCCACCCAACCAGGAGGCGTTCCTGACCGCGCTGCGGCTGTGGCCGCGCATCGCCGCCGGGATCGACGGGGCCGAGCTGTGCATCATCGGGGCCAAGAACGCCAAGGCCGCCGACCCGGTGTATCCGGGCGGGGTACGCGATCTGGGATTCGTCGACGACCTGGCAGGGTTCCTGGCCACCTGCCGGGCCATGATCGCCCCGATCAGCACCGGCGGGGGAGTGCGGGTCAAGATCTTGGACGCCGCCCGGATGGGACTGCCGGTGGTGGGCACCACCGCCGCGATCGGATCGCTGGGCGACCTGCTGGAGCTCGACACCCATGATCACGATGACGAGTTCGTCGCCGCGTGTCGGCGCTACCTGCTCGATATCGGGCAGGCGAGCGCGGCCGGGGACCGACTCTATGAGCTCAACCGGCAGTATTGGGAGCAGCGCCGCCCGCACCGCGCCGTGGCGGCCCTGCTGACCTAGCGGCCCGCGGGTGCCGGCACCGGCGGTTCCTGATACTTTCGGGCTTCCAGGGTGCGCGCCTCCAGCTCGTCGTCCGCCTTGGCCTCGCGGCGCAACTGGTCGGCGTAGGCCAGGAAAACCAGGAAAAACGTGTACAGAAACACGATCTGCGAGATGACCACCACGGGGTGGTCGAGATTGAGCGCCACGAACGAGAATCCGATGAATACGCCGCCATATAGCGCCCGCGGTAGCGAATTTGCTCGTAGCAGTCGGTAACCAATTACGCAACCGATCGCGACGACAGCCAGGAACGCAAGACCGACGAAGATCCCGCCTCGGTGGATCGCGATCAACGGCGCGTTCGACACGAAATTCTCCAGGAAGGCGTAGGTGCCGTCCTTGAACTCGCGCTGCGACCAACCCCAGCCGAACAGCCAGTGACCGTCCATCCGTCCGGGGAACTCGCGGATCGAGTCCATCCGGTCGGTGGCCCCGGAATCGTTCTGACTCAGCGTGCCCAACAGCCGGGTGCGCACCGACGGCACCATGAACGCGGAGATGACGGCCAGCGTGAGGGTGCCGATCATCAACTGACGGTCGCGTGAGCGCATCGGGTGGAAGATGAACACCAGAACCACGCCGACCAGCAGGCTGACGATGGCGGATCGGCTGAGCGTCAACGCAATTGCCGCACCGAGGATGCCGGCAAGTACGACACGGCGCCAACCGGTGAACAGGATCATCGCGATGACGAACGAGATGACCAGGCCGATACCGGCGGCGTTGGGGTCCAGCCACAGCCCGCCGAGCCGGCTGAACGCCTGACTGTCGGCGGCCACCGCGAATCGACCTTCGCCGCGAAGGTCCGCCGTGCCGCCGGTGAAGAAGAACCGCTCGGTGTTGGCGACCGCGTAGCCGAAGATCCGGAACGGTTGCAGCAGAATCTGATTGGACCCCATCATGATCGAGGCGATACCGAACAGCGCGTTGAAACTCGCGGCGTACACGAACACCCGGCCGAACTTGGCCAGGTGTTCGGCGGGCAGCGCCAGGATGGCGAAGAACGCGCCCGTCGCGATGGCCCACTTGGTGTAGTCCAGGATGTTCACGATCGAACTGAAGGTCACCACCATCGAGACACCCGAGATGATCACCAGCACCGCAACGGCCTTGGCCAAGGTGCTGCCCAGCACCGGGAACCGTTTGGCGGCATTGGGATGCACCAGCGCGGCGACGATCGCGCCACCGGCGAACGGCAGATACAGCGGCAGGTGTACACCGGGGAAGTAGCCGAAAGGCAGTGTGCCGATCGCGACCGCCATGCCCCAATAGAGCCACAGCGGGTGCCGCAGGCCGATGTAGACGCCGACCGACAGCGCGATCAGCGCGGCCAGGCCCATCATCCCCGGCTTGCCCGCCAGCGTGACGGCGGTGGCCACCAGCACCGTGAACACCACGATCCCGGCGCCGATGAGCAGCCCACTACGCGACGGCGCGCCGAGTTTCATTGCGGACTCGTCTTCATTGCGGAATGATCCTCACGGCTTTACTGCACCGTTGTTGCATTCAACTATCCTTGCATCGGTTTCGCTGGCGCCGCTACCTAGGGTGTCACCCGCAAACTGTGCGGCTGCCGTTGTTGACGCTATCGTTGCATTGTCGTGGCGATCCAGAAGCGAATGGAGTGCTCCCTTGGCCGTCGGTGATTACCTGCGTATTTTTCGCCGGTTCTGGTGGGTGGTTCTTCTGGCAACGCTGATCGGCGTTGCTGTCGGATATGCCACTTCCTTTATGTCGACGACGCAGTACTCCTCGACGACCCGGCTGTTCGTCACCACCCAGAGTGGCACCTCGGTGGGTGACGCGTACCAGAACAACCTGTTCTCCCAGGAGCGGGTGTTCTCCTACGCCGGCCTGGCGACCAGCGATCAGGTGGCCGCGCGCGCCATCGCCCAGCTGAAGGCGCCGATCTCGGTCGACGAACTGCGCGCCAAGATCACCGCGGTGCCGATGCCGCAGACGGTGCTGCTCGACATCACCGCCACCGATCCGGATCCGGCCGCCGCGCAGCGTTATGCGAACGCCATCGCCGATCAGTTGGTCAACGTCACCGCCGAGCTGGAGACCTCACGCCGCGGTGGCGAGGCCGCCGCGGCCGCCGTGCTGGTCGACGACGCGAGTTACGGCACCCGGGTCGAGTCCATGGGCCTGCCGATCCGGATGGCCGCCGGCGGTGTCGCAGGCCTGGTGATCGGTGTGTTGCTGGCCATTGCGCTGGGCATCTCGGACACCAAGGTGCGCCGCAGCGAGCGCGTCGAGGATGTCACCGGTGTCCCGCTGCTGGGCACTCTCGTCGCCGGCAAGGATCGCGCCGGGCTGCTGGACATCGACGCCGGCGGCCTGGCCGTCGAGCGGGTCCGCGAGCTGCGTACCAATGTGCAGTTCGCCCGCAACGCGCACGGTCAGCATCCCCGGGTGATCGCCGTGACCAGCCCGTCGGCCCAGGACGGTCGCTCCATCACCGCCATCGATCTGGCCACGGCCTTCGCCGAGGCCGGCCACTCGGTGGTCCTGGTCGACGGCGACCTGGTCAAGCCCGACCTGCCCGAGCTGCTCGAACTCGACCGCGAGGCCGTCAACCGGGCAGGTACCAAGGGGTTCACCACCCTGCTGGCCGGTCAGCACGATCTGTCCGAATCGCTGCTGGAGGTGCCCGGCACGCGTGTCGCGCTGCTGCCGGCCGGACCGGTGCCCTCGGTGCGCCGCGACCTGTGGGGTGACCAGCGCACCTCGCGCGTGCTGGAACTGCTGCGTGGCCATTTCGAGTACGTCATCATCGACACCCCGCCGCTGACCAAGTTCGCCGACGGCACCGTGCCCGCCACCCTCGGTGACGGTGCGCTGGTGCTCGGCCGGATCGGGCACACCAAGGCCTCCGCGCTGCGCAAGAGCATCACGGTGCTGCAGACCGCGCACGCCACCGTGCTCGGTGTGGTGGCGACCTGCGAACCCGGACACCGCCGCGAGACGGCGTCCGACGGTCGGCACAGTGCACGCACCCAGAGCGCACCCGCGGTGGCCGACGATGACACCGCCGCCGAGACACAGACCTCGTCATCCGCCAAGAGGTAGGTGTGACGCCGAGTCTGATGCGTGGCGCCGCGGCGCTCTTCGCGGCCTTCGTATCCGGAACGGTGCTGGTGTCGTGTGCGCCCGCCGAGCCACCGCCGCCACCGGAGGCCTCGGCGCTGCCGACCATCAAGGAATTCAACCCGCCGTTCGACGGGAAGCCGCGGCTGCCACCGCCGGATATGACCGATGACGGTCCGGGCTCGTTGATCTCGGTGCAGCCGATGGCGGGTAGCGAGATGCTCGACCAGGACGACGCGACCTACATGCGCATCGTCTACCGGTCCACCTCCGGCGTCGACGGTGAACCCACCGAGGTGTCCGGTGCGGTGGCGATCCCACCCGGTGACCCGCCCAAGGGTGGCTGGCCGATCCTGGCCTTCGGCCAGGGCACCAAGGGTGTGCTGAACAAGTGCGCCAGCAGCCTGTACGGCAGCCTGCCGCTGAACGCCTGGACCATGTCGGTGTTCGTGCGGTCGGGTTTCCTGGTCACCGTCTCGGATTTCCAGGGCGCCGGGGTCGAGGGCTACCAGCATCCGTTCCTGGATGCGAAGACCTACGGCTACAACGTCATCGACTCGGTGCGCGCCGCACAACGGGTCGGTGTCGAGACCACCGACGACTGGCTGGCCTACGGTCACTCCGCCGGCGGCCTGGCGGTCTGGGCGGCCGCCGAGCAGGCACCCACCTACGGGCAGGGCATGAACCTGCTGGGCACCGTGTCGATGGCGCCCGCCGCCGATATGTCCGGCCTGGCCGATGCCGCGTGGAACGAGACGCTGACCCCGGACCAGCGGATCACCCTGGTGTTCGCACTGCAGTCGCTGAAATGGTTCAACCCCGAGATGAACCTGGACAACTACCGGCGCGGCGTCACCGCGGAGAACTGGGATGCGCTGCTGGACTGCATTCCGCCGAACTTCGACGACATCGCCCGGGTCCGTGCGCTGATGACCAACGAGGATCTCAAACCGGCCACCTATGAGGACATGGTGTGGCTGCGTGAACGCCTCGCCGAGATCGCCGTCCCGCAGGCGCCCAACACGACGCCGATGGTGGTCGGCTACGGCACCCAGGACATGCTCGTCAACCAGGCCTGGTTCGAACAGGCGCTGGACCGCGCCTGTGCGATGGGCAGCTACATCCAGATCGAGAAGGGGATCGGCAAGGGCCACGCCGATCTGGACAGCGGTTTCACGATCGGCTGGCTGATGGACCGCCTCGATGGGGTGGAGCCACCGCCGAATGACTGTGTGGGCCGAAATTGAGGGCGCCGGTTGATGTTCCGCGGGTCCGCGACTATCTGACGATCCTGGCCAAGGGGTGGGCCATCATCCTGCTGGCCACTCTGCTGGCCCCGGGCGCGGCCTACCTGGTGCAGAAACTCACCTGGGAACGCAGCTACACCGCCTCGGCGCTGCTGTTTGCGTCGGTGGCCGGTGACCCGGGCACCTACTCCGCCTACGCCGGCGGTCTGGGCGCCAACAGCCGGATGACCACCTACTCCGCACTGGCCCAGTCCCGGGTGATCAGTCAGCGTGCCATCGACGAGGCGGGCCTGCCGATGACCGCCGAGCAGCTGGCCGCCGACACGTCGGCGACCTGGGAGCCATACGGCATCAACAGGTTCGGCAGGCCCAGCTCG
Source organism: Mycobacterium sp. C31M (assembly GCF_053345865.1). NCBI lineage: Bacteria > Bacillati > Actinomycetota > Actinomycetes > Mycobacteriales > Mycobacteriaceae > Mycobacterium > Mycobacterium sp. C31M. The sequence goes on from NZ_JBKFAX010000009.1 coordinate 140,438, forward strand.
GTGCTGCTGCGGGTGACGGTGGCCGGCGCCGACGCCGACACCACGGTCAAGGCGGTCAACGCGTTGGCGCGCAACCTGATGCAGCTGTCGGGAGAGCTGGAGTGGATCCAGGCCGAACCCACCGACGCTATCCAGTACACCGGCCCGGTCGCCGAGCTGATCCCCGTCGATGCGGCGACGACCGCCCATGCGGTGGAACCCGATGTGACGAACACGCTGATCGTGGCCGCCGGGGTCGGCTTCGCGCTCAGCACCGTGCTGGTACTGGCATTCGGTATCGCCCGCGACAACGTGCTGACCCGCGGCCAGTTGGTCGACGTCGTCAACGTCACGATGTCCGGAAAACCCTAGGAGCCCCGTGATCTCGCAGAAGAAGATGCTGGCGGGTGGAATGCTGGCGGTGGCCCTGGTGGCCGCCGGCTGCGCTCAGCCCGAGCCGGCGCCGCCCACACCGACGGTGACCGAGATCGGTTTGCCCGCCGATTTCTCGGCGACCGGGCCTGGTGCCCTGCTCAGTGCCGCCAAGCTGCCGACCGTCGACCGCCGACTGCTGCGCATCACCTCGATCGCCGCCCGCATCACCTACAACTCGACCTCCGGCGTCGACGGCAGCCCGCAGGTGGTGTCGGGCAGTGTGTTCGCACCGGACGGGACCCCGCCCGAGGGCGGCTGGCCGGCGATCGTGTGGGGCCACGGCACCACCGGTGTGCTCGCCGAATGCGGACCGTCGCTGTCGCCGACGCTGCTGGGTTCCACCGACGCGATCCGCGCGCTGGTCACCCTCGGATACGTGATGGTGGTCCCGGACTACCAGGGACTGGGCAACACCAACAGCTATCACCCGTATCTGGATGCCACCACCGCCGGCTACAACATGGTCGACGCGGCCAGCGCCGCGAAACGTCTGGTGCCCGACATTTCCGATCGCTGGGTCGCCTTCGGGGTGTCCCAGGGCGGGCAGGCATCCTGGGCGGCCAACGAGGTCTTCAACACCTACGGCGCGCGTGACACCCGACTGCTCGGGTCTGTGAGTGTGTCACCGGCCGCCGATATCACCGGGCTGGCCGATATGGCCGCCGAGGGCACACTGTCCCCGCAGCAGCGAATCGCCATGGTGCTGATCCTGTCGTCCCTGCAGAACGCCCACCCCGACCTCGATCTGGACGACTACCGGCGCGGTCTGGTGGCGCAGAACTGGAAGCTGCTGGCGGGCTGTTCGGTCGATGCGGCCGAGGAACGGCTGGCGGTGGCGGAGAAGATCCCGCCGGAGGATCTGCGCCCGTCGAGCCCCGAGGCGGTCGACAAGTTGCGCGGCTATCTGCAGCAGATGAGCGGGCTGCCCAAGGCGCCGGCTGCCGCCCCGATGTTCGTGGTCCACGGTGACGCCGACGACGTGGTGCCGGTGGCCTGGACCACCGAGGCGGTGCGAAGAGCCTGCGATATGGGCGACACCGTGGCATCGTTCATCGCTGGTGGTCGCGGACACGGTGATTTCGATCCGATCGTCGCGCTGGACTGGATCATCAAACGGTTCGCCGACGCACCCGCCGACAACACCTGCACGATGGAGGGCGGCCCGTCGATCCTCAAGGGTGTCTAGCGCTTCCGACGTAACCAGCCCGACCGGAGAACGCCCATGACAGATACGAACGCAGCCCGCGGGGAGGCCGCCCGAAAAGATACGGCACCACTGGAACCGGTCATCGAGTCGCAGGTGGTGGCCAGCTCGCCGACCCAGGCCCGGATCATCGGGCTCGACGGCATCCGTGGACTGGGTTGCCTGGCGGTGGTGGCCGGCCATGTCGCACTGAGCTATTCGCCGGTCACCCACGACAAGGCGTTTCTGGGCGTGCTCGGGCTCGCGCTGATCCTGTTCTTCGTGCTCAGCGGCTTCCTATTGTTCCTGCCCTACATCCGGCGGCTGACCAGGGACCGGTCCAAGGCCGCGCTGCCCGACACCAAGCAGTACGTGCTGCATCGGATCTTCCGGGTGTTCCCCGGCTACCTGGTCATCTTCCTGATCTGCAACTACCTGCTGCAGGTCGCGTATGTGGAGAATTCGGCGATCCAGCCGCACGGCACCGATCAGGGCACCGGGATGATCACCGATCCGTGGGAACTGCTGGCCAACCTGACGCTGACCCAGACCTACATCCCGGATTACGTGCAGACCGGGATCAGCCCGTCCTGGTCGCTGACGCTGGAGATCGCGTTCTACGCATCGCTGCCGCTGCTGGGCATGCTGCTGTTCCGCCTGCGGCGCAGTACCGATGTCAAACCGCTGCTGCTGGCCTGCCTGGCGCCGGCGATCCTGCTGTTCATCGGCATCGTCGGCAGGCTGTTCGCGCCGCTGGTGTTCGAGGCGAGTGGCGCGGACACCGTCATGATGCAGAACTGGGGGCCGACCTGGGCCGCGGTGTTCATGCGCAGCTTCGTCACCAATGCCGATCTGTTCGCGTACGGCATGATCGCCGCGATCATCTTCGTGGCCATCGAACAGGGCGTCATCTCCGCCCCGGCGGCCAAGCGGATCTACCTGCTGTGCTTCCCGCTGCTGCTGGTGTCTTTCACGGGTGCGCTCGTGCTGGCTGTGAAGGGCACCGTATTCGCCACCGCCGGAATCGGTTTCGTGTCCGCCGTGTTCATCGCGATCGTTGTGTTCCCGCTGGCGCGCGGCAGGGATTCGCGGCTGGCCCGCTACCTGGACGCCAAACCGTTCTACTTTGTCGGCCTGATCTCGCTGTCGGTGTACCTGTGGCACTACCCGGTGTTGTTGCTGCTGGGCCGTTACGACCTGGCCGCCGGTGACACCTGGGGCGGAATGTTCCGTAACGTTGCTGTCGTGGCTGCCGTGACGATCGTCCTGTCGACGATCACCTATTACACCGTCGAACGTCCCGGGCTGGATCTAGTCAAGCGGTTCCGGAAGCGTTGATGCGCCGCGTTCTCCTGGTGGCCGGCGGTGTCCTGGCCGTGGTGATCGTGGTGGCCGGTGCGTTGCTTGCCCTTTCGCCGCAGGCGCGCCAGAAGGTCGGGTTGTCCGACCCGCAGGCGCCCGCAGCACCCGAGCCCATTGCCGGTGCCGACCTGTCGGGCACCGGTCCCGGTTCACTGGTGAGCGCGATGACGATGCCCGAGTTCAGCCGTACCCCGCAGGGCTCGGCGATGAACGCGGCGCGCGTCGTGTACCGGTCCACCGATGGTGACACCGGGCAGCCGACCGAGGTGTCCGGATCGGTGTTCACCCCGCAGGGCAGCCCGCCGGCCGGCGGTTGGCCGGTGGTGGCGTTCGGGCACGGCACGGTGGGGATCGACGAACCGTGCGCGCCCTCGCTGTCGGCCACGCTGCTCGGGATGACCGAGTGGGTGGTCAAGCTGACCGATCTGGGCTTCGCGGTCGCGTTCGCCGACTTCCAGGGACTCGGCGCCCCGGGTGTGCATCCCTATCTGGACTCGCGGACCGCCGCGGTGAACATGATCGACTCGGTGCGGGCGCTGCAGCACACCTATCCCGACGTCTCGGACCGCTGGGCCGCTCTGGGCGGGTCGCAGGGTGGTGGCGCGGTATGGGCAGTGGGCGAGCAGGCCGGCACCTACGCCCCCGAGCTGCTGCCCCGCGGTGTGCTGGCGCTGGCGCCGGTGGCCGATGTGGCGGGCCTGGTGGACAAGGCCGTCAATGCCACGCTGACCAACGAGCAGGGTGCGGCACTGGTGCTGATCATCGAGTCGCTGGCCCGGCTGCACCCGGACGTGAACCGCGACGACTACCGGCACGGTATCGCCGCCGAACGCTGGGACACCCTGATCGCCTGCTCCGGTGCGGCGGTGCACGACCGTGAGGACATCATCGAGAAGCTGCAGCCCGGTGATCTGGCGCCGACCACGCCGGAGGCGGCCGATCGGCTGCGCGGATATCTGCGTGCCTGGGCACTGCCGCAGCAGCCGCTGGCGGCGCCGATGTCGGTGGTCTACGGCGGTGAGGACGAATACATCGACCCGGACTGGACCACCAACGCCATCGCCGGTGCCTGCGCCATGGGCGGCACCGTGGTCTGGGATTTCCAGCCCGACAAGGGGCACGGGGACCTGGATGTCGCGGCACAGCTGGGTTGGTTGACCGAGCGGCTGCAGGGGTTGCCCGCGACCAGCGAGTGCGGACAGTAGCCGCGTTGTCGGAGGCGGCCGCGGTGTGCCCGCCACATTTCGGTGGGATCGCCCGTGCGGATGCCCGCCGCCAGTGACCCGTTACGGTAGGGCGCCCCGTCGACCGATCCGATGTTTGGATCGGCTCCGAATGGGGCACCAGAACGCCGTTGTTGTTGACTGTGAAACTAATCACCTGAGTGAATGTCTTGTTGTCCGAGGTTGGCTGGCTACGTTGCCGGCGACCGCTCGGCTGCGGCTAAGCGGGAAAACCGGGCACTTTGCGTCCGATCGAATTTCCAGCAATGCTATCTCGGGTCGTCATGCGGCAAAACGCCGATCGGGCTGTCGATGTAACGCTGTGGCTACCTGAACGAAAAGACAAGAGTGCATCTGATTAACAAGGGTGGATTATGCTATCTACCTGGAGAAATAGTCGCCGACGTCAGTTTTGGTCGGGACGCACGGTCGAGGGGGGTGGGCAAATCGTCGTCGGAGCGGCGAGCGAATTTGCGCCCGCGTCAGCCAATGGGTGGATATTTGGCCCAAAATGTTGCATGTATCAGGAAACAAAGCGATAGTCTTAGGCAGCATGCAGTGACCGGTGCAGCAAACGAAGGTGGACGAGCACGTGACGTTGGTGAGTGAGACGGAAGCGCCGATCGCCCTGGCGAGCCCGGCGCCCGCTCGGGACCACGATGGGTTGCTCTGGCAGAAGCGCTACGGTCGCGCGCTGCTGGTCACCGACATCGTGGTGGTGGGGGCGGCCATGGCCGTCGCGCAGATGGTCCGACTCGGCCGGCCGGTCACCGACTTCGACCCGCTGACCAAGTACTTCGGTCTGCTGTCGGTCATCTTCGGTTTGATCTGGCTCGGTTTGCTGGCGGCCTATCGCACCCGATCCCCGCGGATCGTCGGTGCCGGCATGGAGGAGTACCGCCGGGTGCTGTCGGCGACCCTGTCGACCATCAGCGTCGTCGCGGTCACCCTGATGATCTTCCGGCCCGAGTACGCCCGCGGCTATCTGGCCCTGGCCTTCCCGCTGGGTCTGGTCTTCCTCGTCATCGGCCGCAGCGCCTGCCGCAAGGTGCTGGCCTGGTACCGCAAGCGGGGCAAGTGCGTCACCTCGGTGGTCGCGGTCGGAAACGCCGCTGCGGTGCGCAGCCTGGTGCAGTCCCTGGAACGGTCCTGGGGTTACGGCTACTCGGTGGTCGGTGTCTGCCTGACCGGTCGGGTCGGCGGTGGCACCCTCGATGTGCCCGGTGTCGGGCCGCTGCCCATCCTCGGCGACGAGCACCAGGTCGAAGACGCCATCGCCAAGGTCAACGCCGACACCGTCGCGTTGACCACCACCGAACACCTCGGCCCCGACGGGGTGCGTGAGCTGTCCTGGGATCTGGACCGCCTCGGTGTCGACCTGGTCGTCTCCCCGGGTATGGTCGACGTCGCCGGCCCGCGCCTGACGATGCGCCCGGTTGCCGGACTGCCGCTCATCCACGTCGAGAAGCCGCAGTACAGCGGCACCAAGAAAGTGCAGAAGCGAGCCTTCGACATCTTCGTGTCGGTCAGCGTCCTGTTCGCCGCGTTCCCGCTGCTGCTGGTGAGCGCCATCGCGATCAAACTGACCAGCCGTGGACCCATCTTCTACATGTCCGAGCGGATCGGTCTGGACGGCAAGCCGTTCCAGATGATCAAGCTGCGCACCATGGTCGTGGACGCCGACAAGATGGTCGCCAGCTTGGCCGATATGAACGAGATGGACGGCGGTGTGCTGTTCAAGATCCGCCGCGACCCCCGCGTCACCACCGTCGGCCGCATCCTGCGTCGGTACAGCATCGACGAGCTGCCCCAGTTCATCAACGTCCTGAAGAAGGAGATGAGCGTCGTGGGGCCGCGGCCGCCGCTGCCGTGCGAGGCGGATGCCTACACCGACCAGGTCCGCCGCCGGCTGCTGGTGCTGCCGGGCATCACCGGTCTGTGGCAGGTCAGCGGACGGGCCGACCTGTCCTGGGACGACTCGGTGCGGCTGGACCTGTCCTACGTCGAAAACTGGTCCATCAGCAGTGATCTGCTGATCGCGATCAAGACGGTGCGCACCGTCCTCGGTGGTACCGGCGCTTACTAGCGGAGCCAGATCCGCAGCGGTGCTCCGGTAACGTGGAGACCGTGCCGTCCCAGGTCAGTGCCCGCCGACCGCGCCGGCTCCTCGGAATTCTCGCCGTCATCATCGCGCTCGTCGCGCAGATCGCCGTCTACGCCGCGCTGCTGCCGTTCGCGCTGCCCGTCGGGCTCACGGTCGTCAACACCTTCCCGTCCTCGGGTGGGCTGCCGGTACCCGTCGCGACCGCTGATCTGACCGAGGCCGGACCGGGGTCGTTGGTCTCGGCGACGACCATGCCCGGGGTGACCCGCCGGATCGAGGCCCGCAACCTGCGGGCCGCCCGGGTGCTCTACCGGTCCACCAACGGTGACACCGGGCAACCCACCGTCGTGTCCGGTTCGGTGTTCACCCCGCTGGCGGATCCGCCGCCGGGTGGCTGGCGGGTGGTCGCGATCGGACACGGCACCGTCGGCATCGACGGGCCGTGCGCACCGTCGCTGTCGGACACCATGCTCGGCGCGCTGGCGTTTGTCACCCCCTTCATCGACCGCGGTTACGCGGTCGCGGTGCCCGACTACCAAGGCCTGGGCGCCAAGGGGCTTCACCCCTATCTTGATGCCAGGACCGCCGGCCTGAACATGATCGACAGTGTGCGCGCACTGCGGCGCACCTTCGGTGATGTCTCGGGCACCTGGATGGCGTTCGGCCATTCGCAGGGTGGAGCGGCCACCTGGGCCGCCGACGAGCAGGCCTCGGTGTATTCACCGGAACTACAATTGCTCGGCGCGGTGGCCGCCGCGCCGGCCGCCGATGTCAGCGGATTCGTCGACAAGTCCTTGGCCGGCCGGCTGACCACCGACCAGATGCTGGCACTGCCGGTGATCGTCGAATCGCTGGCGCGTCTGCACCCCGATCTGAACCGCGACGACTACCGGGCCGGGGCGGCCGCCGAACACTGGTCGGTGCTGACGGCCTGTCAGGCGCCGCAGATCTACCAACGCGGTGCGGCCGCAGAACATCTCAAGCCCGCCGACGTCGCACCGCAGAACACCGCGGCAGCCGACCGGTTACGGTCGCTGCTGCAGGCTTGGGCGCTGCCGCAACGGGCGCTGTCGGCACCGATGTCGGTCTGGTACGGCGGCGCCGATACCCTGGTCGACGCCGAGTGGACCGCCGCCGCGATCGAACGGGCCTGCGCCCTTGGTGGCACCGTCACGGTGCAGTACGAGCCGGACAAAGGACATGCGGAGGTCGACCTGGTGAGCCAGTTGAACTGGATGGCAACCCGATTCGCGGATCAGCCGGTGCGCAATGACTGCTGAGCGGCCGCCGCTGGACCTCGAGGTGCTGCGCGCCGGACTGAGCGAGCCGTGGCACCGGCTCGACATCGTCGAGCAGACCGGATCCACCAATGCCGACCTGATCGCCCGATCCGCCGATGAGCAGATCGCCGGTGCGGTGCTGCTCGCCGAACACCAGGCCGCCGGTCGCGGACGCGGCGGACGGACCTGGGAGGCGGTGCCGCGCGGGCTCGTCATCGTGTCGGTCGGGATCTCTGCGGCCGGTGTCGACGAGCGGCAGTGGGGCCTGCTGCCGCTGCTGGCCGGTGTCGCGGTCGTCGACACCCTGGCCGCCGGCGGCGTCACCGCGGGACTGAAGTGGCCCAACGACGTCCAGGTCGAAGGCGCCAAGATCGCCGGGATCCTGGCCGAGGTGGCCTCCCCGAAACCGGTCGTGGTGCTCGGCATCGGCCTGAACGTGGCCGTCACGCCCGACGAACTCGGCCAGACCGGGGCCACCTCGCTGCAGATCCTGGGCGCCACCACCGACCGCACCGAGGTGACGCGAAACCTGTTGGACCAGTTGGGCTCGCGTATCCGCGCCTGGCAGGCGGGAGAGAGTGCCGCGCTGCTGGCCGACTACCGCGCCCGGTCGGCCACCCTGGGCCGGTCGGTGCGTGCCCTGCTGCCCGGTGGTCGGGAACTGGCCGGCACTGCGTCGGCCATCGATGAGCAGGGCAGACTCTGTATCGACACCGGTGCGGGCACCGAAGTGGTGGCCGCCGCCGACATTGTGCATTTACGGCCGCTGTCAGGGCAGGTATTTGAGTAGAGTCCACCGTTGTGGGCTACCCGGAAAACGTCCTGGCCAGGGACGAACATGTCGTGTTGCATCGACACCCGCATTGGAAGCGACTGCTGGGGCCGGTGCTGGTGCTGCTGCTGGCCAGTGCGGCGGCCGCGTTCGGCGCCGGCTGGGTCAATCAGACCGACTGGGACGACAACGCCAAGCGGATCATCTTCGGCGTCATCGCCGCGATCTGGCTGGTACTGGTCGGCTGGCTCACGGTGTGGCCGTTCCTGACCTGGTGGACAACACATTTTGTGATCACCGACCGGCGGGTGATGTTCCGCCACGGCCTGCTGACCCGCAGCGGCATCGACATCCCGCTGGCCCGGATCAACAGCGTCGAGTTCAAGCACGGCATCCTGGACCGGGTGCTGCGCACCGGCACGCTGATCATCGAATCGGCGTCACAGGATCCGCTGGAGTTCTACGACATTCCGCGAGTCGAGCAGGTGCACTCCCTGCTCTATCACGAAGTCTTCGACACCCTCGATTCCGAGGAATCGCCCAGCTGATCCGGCCCGCGCCGGCTGTGTAGCGGGGTCACCGTGCCGTTCTGGGCGTGCCCGACGCTGCGGCCGAGATGGCCGCCTCCGGCGGCGGGCCCATCTTGGCCCATATGCTCGTGGTGGTCCTCGAACGCCTCGGCGATACCGCCGGCGGTCAACGTGGACTCCAGTGCCTTCTCCGGGTTGCGGGCGAATTCGTCGGGGAAGACCCACCGGCGGAACGCCCAGAACCGGAACGCCATCTGCATCAGGTTGCCGATGATGTAGGCCGAGATGAAGTCCGCGATGTTCTCCACCGTCAGCGACACCTCGGGCACCCGCAGGCCCAGCACATAACTGGAGAAGTACAGCGGAGCCATGGCCAGCAGCACCCCGACACCGCTCACCCCGAAGAACAGCAGCGCCTCGTGGTGGCGTTCGCGGCCGCCGCGGTCCTTGAAGCTCCACTCCCGGTTCAGGATGTAGGAGGCGATGACGGCGACGATGCCCGCGATGATCTTGGCCGTCACCGGCTTGGGCTCCAGCACCGTCAACTTGAGGGTGTAGAAGATCGCCGAGTCGATGATGAACGTCGTCGCGCCGACCAGCGCGAACTTGATGAGCTCATGGTGCCGCTCGGCGAAGGGCCGGATCGGGCGGGGGAGCCGCGCAATCGTGGCATCAGCGAAGGACACGAAGATGCAGTCTACGTAAACCGCCAGCCCAACGTGAACCTGTGCAGGTCACCGCCGGTGCCGGTGGTTCGCGTGGCGGGTACGTCGGACATGACAACATATGTGCCGTGCCCCGAACGCCCAGTGCCTCCCGCGCGCCCACTGTCGTGATGATCGGCGGGGGCCAGCTCGCCAGAATGACCCACCAGGCCGCCATCGCGCTGGGGCAGACCCTGCGGGTGCTGGCCGCCGGCCCGGATGATCCCGCCGCCCAGGTCACCCCCGATGTGGTGATCGGCGCCCACACCGATCTGGACGCGCTGCGTCGGGCCGCCCAGGGTGTCGCGGCGCTGACCTTCGACCACGAGCATGTCCCGACCGAACACCTGGAGACGCTGGTCGCCGAGGGCGTGACGGTCGCGCCGCCGCCGCAGGCGCTCATCCACGCCCAGGACAAGCTGATCATGCGACGTCGGCTGGAGGCGCTCGGTGCGCCGATCCCGGCCTATACCGCGGTGCGCAGCATCGACGATGTCGACGCCTTCGCCCAGCGGACCGGGTCGGCGGTGGTGATCAAGACCGTCCGCGGCGGGTACGACGGCCGCGGTGTGGTGCTCGCCCGCGACCTGGACCATGCCCGGCAGACCGTCGCCGACTATCTGGCCGACGGTGTCGAGATCATGCTGGAGGAGCGGGTGACCTGGCGTCGCGAGCTCTCGGCGCTGGTGGCGCGCTCACCCTTCGGCCAGGGTGCGGCGTGGCCGGTGGTGCAGACGGTGCAGCGTGACGGAATCTGTGTGGAGGTCATCGCTCCGGCCCCCGATCTGCCCGCCGAGGTCGCGGCGAGTGCGGAGGCGCTGGGCCTGCGGTTGGCCGCCGAGCTCGGGGTGGTCGGTGTGCTGGCCGTCGAACTGTTCGAGACGGAGACCGGCAAGATCCTCGTCAACGAGCTGGCGATGCGCCCGCACAACTCGGGGCACTGGACCATGGACGGTGCGCGCACCAGCCAGTTCGAACAACACCTGCGCGCGGTGCTGGACTACCCGCTCGGGGACACCTCGGCGCTGGCCCCGGTGACGGTGATGGGCAATGTGCTGGGTGCCGCGCAGGCGCCGGAGATGTCGATGGACGAGCGGGTGCACCACCTGGCCGGGCGGATGCCCGATGCCAAGGTGCACCTGTACGGCAAGGGCGAGCGCCCGGGGCGCAAGATCGGGCACGTCAATATCGTGGGAGCGCCCGACGGGTCTCCTGATGACGCGGAATATGTTGCGGCACTGCGGGAACGGGCGCAGCGGGGGGCGCACTGGCTGTCGCATGCACAGTGGACCGACGGATGGGATGGACATTCATGACGACGAAGGCGATCCCGCGTGTCGGGGTCATCATGGGCAGTGACAGCGACTGGACGGTGATGGAGGCCGCCGTCGAGGCGTTGGCCGAATTCGACATCCCGTTCGAGATCGGTGTCGTCTCCGCGCACCGCACCCCGGCCCGGATGCTGGATTACGCCCAGCAGGCTGCCGGACGCGGTATCGAGGTCATCATCGCCGGGGCCGGTGGTGCGGCGCATCTGCCGGGCATGGTGGCCGCGGCCACGCCGCTGCCGGTGATCGGGGTGCCGGTCCCACTGGCCCGCCTGGACGGGATGGACTCACTGCTGTCGATCGTGCAGATGCCGGCCGGTGTCCCGGTGGCGACGGTGTCGATCGGCGGGGCCCGCAACGCCGGACTGCTGGCGGTGCGCATCCTCGGTGCCGGCGACCCCGCGTTGCGGGCGCGCATCGAGGCGTTCCAGGCCGATTTGGAGGCGATGGTGCTGGCCAAGGATTCCGCATTGCGGGACAGCTTGCTCGGTGATTGAGTGAATCGCGATTAACCGGCATATAGTTACCGGTGAGTAGCGAGGAGATCCAAGATGGTTGACAACCCGTCATTCGACCTGTTCCAGCTGTCCGACGAGCACAATGAGCTGCGCACCGTGCTGCGCTCGCTGTGTGAGAAGGAGATCGAGCCGTATGCCGCCGAGGTGGATGCGCAGGCGCGCTACACCGATGAGGCTCTTGCCGCACTGGACGGCTCTGGCTTCTCCGCCGTCTACATCCCCGAGGAGTACGGCGGCCAGGGTGCGGACGCGGTTGCGGCGTGCATCGTCATCGAAGAGGTCGCGCGGGTGTGCGCTTCGTCCTCGCTGATCCCGATCTGCAACAAGCTGGGCACCACCGGCCTGCTGATGCGCGGTTCCGAGGAGCTCAAGCACAAGGTGCTGCCCTCGATCGCCGCCGGTGAGGCCACCGCGTCGTATGCGCTGAGCGAGCGCGAGGCCGGCAGCGATGCCGGGGCGATGCGTACCCGGGCCGTCGCCGACGGCGACGACTGGATCCTCAACGGCACCAAGTGCTGGATCTCCAACGGCGGCAAGTCCACCTGGTACACCGTCATGGCGGTCACCGACCCGGACAAGGGTGCCAACGGCATCTCGGCGTTCATCGTGCACAAGGACGACGAGGGCTTCTCCGCAGGTCCGAAGGAACACAAGATGGGCATCAAGGGATCGCCCACCACCGAGCTGTACTTCGAGAACTGCCGCATCCCGGGGGACCGGATCATCGGCGAGCCCGGCACCGGGTTCAAGACCGCGTTGGCCACCCTGGACCACACCCGGCCGACCATCGGTGCGCAGGCCGTCGGTATCGCCCAGGGTGCGCTGGACGCGTCGATCGCCTACACCAAGGAACGTAAGCAGTTCGGCAAGTCGATCGCCGACTTCCAGAACACCCAGTTCATGCTGGCCGACATGGCGATGAAGATCGAGGCCGCCCGGCTGATGGTCTACACCGCCGCCGCCCGCGCGGAGCGGATGGAACCCAACCTGCAGTTCCTGGCGTCGGCCTCGAAGTGTTTCGCCTCCGATGTCGCGATGGAGGTGACCACCAACGCCGTGCAGCTGTTCGGTGGTTACGGCTACACCGTCGACTTCCCGGTCGAGCGGTTCATGCGTGATGCCAAGATCACCCAGATCTACGAGGGCACCAACCAGATCCAGCGTGTGGTGATGAGTCGCCAGCTGCTCCGCTGACTTTCCCCGCGAGGCGGGGGCACCTCCCGCTCGCGGGGGAATGCGAATGGTCGCAATTCCGTGGGGAATTGCGACCATTCGCGTCTGTTCGGCGTTCTACTTGAAGCGCTTGGCGACCTTCTGATACGTGCTGCGCAGCGCCTTGCTGCGGCGCGCGATGTGCACCGGATGCTTGGGTACCGGCACCAGCACACTGACCGGGTGCCCGACGAAGGTTGACTCGAACACCGCGGTCATGGTCTTACCGGCATAGGCGGCGTCGAGCACCCTGCGGTAACGGGCGGCGTATTCGGGCTGGGTGAACAGCACCTTGTTGTAGCCGATGTAGAACGGCACCAGCGCGCCGCCCTGCTCCAGATAGTGCACGGTGCCCACGCAGACGCCGGGCCACTGCTGGTTGAAGACATCGTCGGCGATCACGACGCCACCGTCGACCAGGCTCTTCTCGGACAGTCGCATATCGCTGAGGACGGTCTCCTGGGTATGTCCGCCGTCGACGGAGAACAGTCGCACCCCGGACATCTCGGGGATGTCGCCGGGCACGATCTGGGTCGAGTCACCCTGGTGGATGATCAGACCGTCCCGGTTGGCCCATTTGTCGAGGTGCTCCAGGAAGCGGTCGCGGTCGCCCTTACCCGATTGGTCGATATTGGCTTCCTGGTCCTCGAACAGGTCGATCGCAATGGCCGCTTCGCCCGGCTGCTGCAGCAGTTTCATCGCGATGAACAACTGTCCGTGGTGTACGCCGATCTCGGCGATCGGACCATTGATACCGGAGGCGCGCTGATGTTCGTCGACGGCGTGTAGCAACCCGATCGCCGACGACTCCGTATAGCCCTGCACACCTCGATGGCCGATATGGCGATACGCAGCGAACTTCATGGCGATGCTTTCCACTTGTCACAGGCTACTCATCCTGTCACAAGGTTCTCATCGCAGGCGCAAATGGCCTACTTTGAGTTTTGATATTGACGGCCAGGATATTTCATTCCTGAGTCGGCCGGAATATTCAGCCGCGGGTGACCTTCTCCATTTCACGGCGCCGGTCCAAACGTGTTGGATCCGGATGTGTCACCTGTACCAGCGACGCACCCGCCGCGAATACCGCCAGCAGATGCTCGATGAGCTCATCCGGGGTGTCCCACGTGGCGCTCGACAGCACCCGATCCTGCTCGGTGAGCCCCTGCGCCTGCCCCGCGGAGACGGCCGCGGCCACCACCTCGTCGGCGCCACGGCCGGCCAGCGCCGGCCCCGGTGCCCGCTCCGGCACGATCTGGTCGCCGTGCACCCGAACCGACGTGGCGTAATCGGTCACCCCGATCGGCAGATCGGGCACCGGCTTGCCGAACGGATCCAGCGACAGCGCCACGACCTCGCCGATTCCGACCGCGGCGTCGGCCTCGTCCAACCGGTCCGCGGTGCACATCGCCACATCCGCCTGGCCGGCCAGCACCGCCTCCGCGCCGATCCACCAGATACCGAGCAGCACCGCCGCGGTCTGCCAGTGCGCCGGCAGCAGCACCGCCACCCGGCTGCCCGGTCCCGCGCCGAGTTCGTCACGCAGCAGATTGGCCGTCTTGGCCGCCCAGTTGGCCAGCGTCACCGCCGACAGTTCGATGCGTTCGCCGGTGGCATCGTCGTAGTAGGTGATCCGCGGGCCGACCGGATCGCGCTTGAGCAGCGGATCCAGCAGTGCAGCGCTGACCGTCACGCCGGCGCTCACCTCAGTTCACGCACTGCGGGTCATCGGAACCGGCGGTGATGATCGGCGACGGCGGCGGGGGCGCGGTCTCGCCGGCGGACACCAGATCCTCGCCCTCGTAACCCTGATACCAATCCGTCGACGCCGGATCCGCCGACGCGGTGGTGGTGCCCTCCAGGCCGGAGCCGGGACCGGCGTAGTCGTCGGACAGCACCACCTGGACGGTGCCCGGTGCCATCGCCGGGTCCTCGACGACCATCAGATTGCCGAGCTGCTTGGCGACCGCCTGGGTGCCCAGGTCGTCGACGCTGGGGCCGCGGACCTGGCTGTTGGCCACCCGCTCGCCCTCGTGGTTGCCGACCGCCCCCGCGGTGAACCCGCCACCGGTCAGCACCTCGGAGACCGCCGAGGCCAGCCCGTTGACATCGGTGTCGTTGACGACGTCGACGGTGGTCTTGTCCGGTGAGTAGGCGACCTTCTCGGTATTGCCCTCGGCTTGCTCGTTGAGCAGGCTGTCCACCCACTCCTTCACCTGGTCCTGGTCGATGCGTACGACGCTCTGCATGCCGTCATCGCTCCACCCGTCCTCGCGCAGGATCGGAATGGTGGCGAACGCCACCGAGCCGGCGGCGATCTCCTGGAGTTGGGTGATGAAATCCATGATGTTCCAGCCGTCGGAGAGCACCACCGAGCGCTGGACCGCGGTCTGCAGCCGGTTCAGGGTGGCCGGGCTGGACAGCGTCTTGCCCGAGATCACCTCGTGGGCCAGCGACGCCATCACCGACTGCTGGCGGGTCACCCGGTCCAGGTCACCGCGCGGCAGGTCGTGACGTTGCCGGACGAAGCTCAAAGCCCTTGGGCCGTCCAGCTTCTGCCAGCCGGCCGGGAAGTCGGCGCCGGAAAGAGGTTCGTAGACAGGGTTTTTCAGGCAGACGTTGACACCGCCGAGGGCATCGGTGATCAGGCTGAAGCCCAGCAGGCCGATCTCGGCGTAGTGGTCGACGGTGACACCGGTCAGATACGCGACGGTCTCGATCAGTGCCTCGCGGCCCGCCTCGATACCTTTCTTCTCACCCTGGACCGGGTCCATGCCCTGAACCTCGATGAGGTCCTTCATGGTGGCGAGCTTGGCATCGCCGTAGACCCCGTTGATCTTCATCTTGCCCTGGTTGTCGGGCAGTTCGACGTAGGTGTCGCGCGGGATGGAGATGGCGGTGGCCGACTTCCCGTTGTTCGGGATGCGCACCAGGATGATGGTGTCGGTGTTGGTGGCCACATCGTCACCGACGCGCAGCGACGCCAATTCTTCGGGGGACAACGGGTTTCCGTGCGCATCGGTGCGGCTGTCGACGCCGACCAGCAGGATGTCGATCGCGCCGTCTTCACCGCCGCCGCCCAGGGCCGCCGAATTGACGTGGTGGATGCCGTCCTCGAACGAACGGATCGTGCTCCACGCCACGCCGGTGGACACCACCACCGCGACCGCGGCAATGACGCCGACCGTCCTGGTCAGCCGATTCTGCATCAGCCCAGGCTACTGTCCGGGGCTGCGATGTCCGCCCAAGCGCTCCGGCGTGCCAAGTCTTCGCGTGCGCGGATTGCCGGTAACGAGAACCGTTCAGCGAACGAAAGACGGAGCATCCGCCGGGTCTGACGGTGGGCCTCGAATCCCCGCGTGCGCAGGGCGTTCGAACGATGAGTGCACGAAAGGTCCGGTAAATTGGCGGTTATGCGGAAAACTCTGGGCAGGAAGCTGGGCCGCGCCGCGGTACTGGTTGCGTTGGTCACGTCGATGACCACGGTCGCACCGGCCCCCGCGTATGCGGTGACCGCGCCGGCCGACGGCTACGGGTTCGCCCAGGGCTACACCTGGGCGACGGGCAATCCGGGTGATTCGGCACGCGAGATCGCCGCGGTCGCCAAGACCGGAGCGTCCTGGGTGCGCCTGCCGCTGGACTGGGGCATCGTCGGCATCGGCCCGGGTGAATACAACTGGGGCTACTTCGACAGCCTGGTCAACGCCGCGAGCGCCAATGGCCTGCGCGTCCTCGGCCTGATCTCCAACACCCCGTTCTGGGCCCGGACCGAGGGGGCGCAGCTGCTGTTCCCGTCCTCGCCGCCCAAGAACTACGGCGACTTCGGCGCCTTCGCCGCCGCCGCGGCCAGCCGCTACGCCGGCAGGATCAATGCCTGGGAGGTCTGGAACGAGCCGAACCTCCCGCTGTTCATGGGCTTCGCCGACAACAAGGCCGTCCGCTACACCCAGATGCTCAAGGCCGCCTATCCGGCGATCAAGGGTGCCAACCCGGGTGCCACGGTCGTCGCCGCCGGGCTCAGCCCGCTGAACGGCCCCGACTCACCTCCGGGATTCCTGCAGCAGATGTACGCCGCGGGCGCCAAGGGTTCGTTCGATGCGGCCGCCGCACACCCGTACGTGTTCCCGGGTGGCCTGGCCGCCGACAGCAACAACGGCTGGTCCGATGTGCTGCGCATGCACGATGTGATGGTCGCCAACGGGGACGGTGGCAAGAAGATCTGGTTGACCGAGATGGGTGCCTCCACCTCCGACATCCCCGGCGACGGGGTGAGCCAGCAGGAGCAGGCCAAGCAGATCGTGGACGTGCTGGGTGCGGCGGCCGCCGTCGGCTGGGCCGGGCCTGCGTTCATCCACGCGGTGCGTGACCTGGACTCCAACAACCGCAATGACCGTGAGGCCAACTACGGCGCACTGCTCACCTCGGACTGGCAGCCCAAGGTCGCCGCCGGAGTGCTCGCCGGATAGCTCGGATGCCTGCCCGGATCGTCATCACCGGTGCGGGCGGGCAGGTCGGCCGGTTCCTGGCCGGCGAGCTGACCGCCCGCGGACGTGACTTCATCGCCTGTTCGTCGGCGCAGTGGGATATCGCCGCCGCTGACGCCGGCCGCGGGATCGTCGGCGCCGGTGACATCGTCGTCAACTGTGCGGCGCTGACGGCGGTCGACA
The DNA here is from genome assembly GCF_053345865.1 of Mycobacterium sp. C31M. Taxonomy (NCBI): domain Bacteria; kingdom Bacillati; phylum Actinomycetota; class Actinomycetes; order Mycobacteriales; family Mycobacteriaceae; genus Mycobacterium; species Mycobacterium sp. C31M. Next base: position 157,735 of record NZ_JBKFAX010000009.1, read on the forward strand.
TCGCGGAGGCCGACGAGCCGCGGGCGTTCGCGGTCAACGCCGACGGCGCCGGCAACGTCGCCCGGACCTGTGCCGATGCGGGTGCCCGGCTGATCCACGTCTCCACCGACTATGTGTTCAGCGGTCGGTTTGACGGCACACCCCGGCCGTACGAGGTGGACGACGCGCCTGCTCCGCTCAGCGTGTACGGGCGCAGCAAGCTGGCGGGGGAGCGCGCGGTGCATGCGCTGCTGCCGTCGGCGCATGTGGTGCGCACGGCCTGGGTCTACACCGGCACGGGTGCGGATTTTGTCGGCACCATGCGCCGGCTGGCCGCCGAGCGGGACACTATCGACGTCGTCGCCGACCAGACCGGCTCGCCGACGTATGTGGCCGATCTGGTGGCCGCGCTGCTCGCCATCGCCGACGATCCGGTGCCCGCACCGGTGCTGCACGTCGCCAACACCGGGCCGGCCAGCCGTTATGAACTGGCCCGCGCGGTGTTCGCCGGGATCGACGCCGACCCGCAGCGCGTCCGGCCGGTGAGCACCGACGCGCACCCGCGGCCGGCGCCGCGACCGGTCTACTCCGCGCTGTCGACGGCGCGCTATGACGCTGCCCACAGCCCGATGCGGTCTTGGCAGGATGGCCTGGGTGCCGCCTTGACGGCACTGCGTGCATGACGGTTATCTACGTCGGTGGGCGACGAACTGGCTGGGCGCGGTGACTGACGAACTCAAGGTTGTGACCGTGACCTACTCACCGGGCCCGCATCTGGACCGCTTCCTGGCCTCGCTCGCGCACGCCACTGACCGGCCCGTCACGGTGATCATGGCCGACAACGGCTCCACCGACGGAGCGCCGGAGGAAGCCGAGCAGCGCTATCGGAATGCGGTCCTGCTGCGCACCGGGGGCAACCTCGGCTACGGCACCGCGGTCAACCGGGCCGTGCAGAAGTACGTCACCGACGGTGAATGGTTCATCGTCGCCAACCCCGACGTGCAATGGGGGCCGGGCAGCATCGACGAGTTGCTGGCGGCCGCCGAACGCTGGCCGACCGCGGGCTCGCTGGGGCCGTTGATCCGCGATCCCGATGGCACGGTGTATCCGTCGGCGCGCCACCAGCCCAGCCTGATCCGCGGCGGCATGCATGCGGTGGTGGGCCCGGTGTGGAAATCGAATCCGTGGACGGCGGCCTACCGGCAGGAGCGGCTGGAACCCAGCGAGCGTCCGGTGGGTTGGTTATCGGGTGCATGTCTGTTGTTGCGCCGCAGCGCTTTTGAACACATCGACGGTTTCGATGAGCGGTACTTCATGTACATGGAGGATGTCGATCTGGGGGACAGGCTGTCCCGCGGGGGCTGGCAGAACGTCTATGTGCCGACCGCCGAGATCCTGCACGACAAGGGACATTCCACCGGTCGCGATCCGGCGAAGAACCTGGCGGCACACCATCGCAGCACCTACACTTTCCTCGCTGACCGGCATTCGCAGTGGTGGCAGGCGCCGCTGAGGTGGTCGATCGCCGGCGCGCTGGCAACCCGTGCCGGTGTGGTGGTCCGGAACTCTCGACGTAAGCAGGCGAAAGGACGGCACTGAGCAATGGTCAATCCCGCAGAGGTCGATGCCGTCATCCTGGTCGGTGGCCAGGGCACCCGGCTGCGTCCGCTGACGTTGTCCGCACCGAAACCGATGTTGCCGACCGCGGGTCTGCCGTTCCTGACGCACCTGTTGTCGCGTATCGAGGCCTCGGGGATCCGGCACGTGGTGCTCGGCACCTCCTACAAGGCCGAGGTGTTCGAAGCCGCCTTCGGTGACGGGTCGAAGCTGGGCCTGGAGATCGACTACGTGGTCGAGGAGGAGGCGCTGGGCACCGGTGGCGGTATCGCCAACGTGGCCGACAAGCTGCGCCATGACACCACACTGGTGTTCAACGGCGATGTGCTCTCCGGTGCCGATCTGGGGGCACTGCTGAACTGCCACTCGCAGCATCAGGCCGATGTGACGCTGCACCTGGTCCGGGTCAGCGATCCGCGGGCGTTCGGTTGTGTGCCCACCGACGAGAACCAGCGGGTGACGGCCTTCCTGGAGAAGACCCAGGACCCGCCGACCGATCAGATCAACGCGGGTTGTTATGTGTTCCAGCGCTCGGTCATCGACGAGATCCCGAAGGGGCGGGCGCTGTCGGTGGAGCGCGAGGTGTTTCCGAACCTGCTGGCCGAGGACCGCAAGGTGTGCGGCTATGTCGACGCCACCTACTGGCGCGATATGGGGACCCCCGACGATTTTGTGCGCGGCTCAGCCGATTTGGTGCGCGGTATCGCACCCTCGCCTGCGCTGCAGCATCAGCGCGGTGAGTTCCTGATCCACGACGGTGCGGCCGTGTCGCCGGGGGCACTGCTGCTCGGTGGCACCGTGATCGGCCGCGGTGCCGAGATCGGCGCCGGCGCACGCCTGGACGGTGCGGTCATCTTCGACGGGGTACGCGTCGAGGCCGGCGCTGTGATCGAGCGGTCCATCATCGGCTTCGGTGCCCGGATCGGTCCGCGGGCGTTGATCCGGGACGGGGTGATCGGTGACGGCGCCGATATCGGGGCGCGCTGCGAACTGCTGCGCGGTGCCCGGGTATGGCCGGGTGTGACGATCCCCGACGGCGGTATCCGCTACTCCACCGACGTCTGAGCGATCCGGGCCCGCGCAGCGACGGCCAGTGCGTCCAGCGACGGGTCGCCGGGTGGCATCGCGTCGAGGCGCCACCAGCGCAGGTCCAATGACTCGTCGCTGCGCACGATCTCGGCGCCGGCCGGTGCCCGCACCACGAACTGCAGATCCAGATGCCGGGTGGGCACACCCAGCGAGCAGGTGAGCGGGTGCACATGGACCGCCACGAGGTCGGGATCGATGTGCAGGCCCGCGATACCGGATTCCTCCTGCGCCTCGCGCAGCGCGGCGGCCAGGATATCGGAATCGCCGTCCTCACAATGCCCGCCGAGCTGTAACCACCGACCGACCCGCGGGTGCAGGGTCAGTAGCGCCCGCGTCCCGGTGTCGTCGAGCACCAGTGCCGAGGCGGTGATGTGACCCGGTTCGCAGGCGCGCCGGCAGGCGTCGGGGCGGGCCAGCACGAAGGCCAGCACCGCATGCCGCAGCGCGTCCTGGTCGGGATCGGCTGTCTGCCAGCGCGTCAGCGTGTCGACGACCGAACTGTGCAGGGTCACCGGAGGTGCAACAGTCCGTCGGTGGGCACCGGATCGCGGACACCGGCCGGCTCGGCCGGGTAGCCGATCGCGATGGCGCCCAACGGTTCCCAGTCGGCGGGGATGTCGAGTTCGGTGCGCACGATACCGGCGGCGAAGATGGTGGAGCCGATCCAGCAGCTGCCGACCTCGCGGACGGCCAAGGCCACCAGCAGCCCCTGCACGGCCGCACCGGCCGCAACGGTGAACATGGTGTGCTCGGCGGCGGTGCGGGCCGCATCCGGATAGCTGTGCGCGCCATCGGGAACCATGAACGGGATGACGAGTTCGGGCGCGTCGTAGAGGATCTGGCCGCGCCCGACACGTTTGGTGACCTGCTCGGGTGTGCGCCCGTCGCCGGCCAGATCGGCTTCCCATTGTGCCTTCATGGCATCGAGGAGTCGGCTGCGGTTGGCCGGGTCGCGCACCCAGACGAATCGCACCGGGCGGGTGTGGTGCGGGGCGGGTGCGGTGAGGGCCTCGGCGACGGCCTCTTCGATCAGCTCGGCGGGCACCTGCGTGGCGTCGAAGCGGCGCACCGACCGGCGCAGCAGCTGGGCCTGGCGGCGGCCCAGATCGATGGCCTCGGCGGTGCCGAGCCAGAACAGGTCCTCATCGCCGGCCCGCACCAGGGTGTGGCCGTTGGAGCCATCGTCGTGCAGCCTCAGCCCGCGCACCACCGCCACCGGGATGCCGGTCAGCTTGCCCTTGACCAGATCGGCTGCGGCGGCGAGCTCGTCGGCGACGGCGATCTCGGTGACGATGAGTTCGTTGCCGTGCACATCCTGGGCGCCGGCGTAACCGTGCAGCACGGTCAGGCCGGCCGCACCGATGGCGACATCGGTCTGTCCGTTGCGCCAGGCCCGTCCCATCGTGTCGGTGACCACGATGCCGACCCGCACCCCGAGGCGTGCCGCCAGCGTGGCGCGCAGGGCCGCGGCGCTGCCATCCGGATCGACCGGCAGCAGCGCGAGTTCGGCGGCGTCGACGTTGGATCCGTCCACGCCCGCGGCCGCCTGGACGAGGCCGATGGCGTTCTCGGTGATCAGCGTGCGGCCCTTGCGGGCAACCACCCGGACGGCTTCGTCGTCGATGAGTCTGCGACGCAGGGCATCCCGAAGCTCAGGGTCGGTGGGGGCGGCGACGATGCGGCCTTCGGTCTTGGACAGCACCTTGCTGGTGATGACCACCACATCGTCATCACGCAACCAGTCGGCCGCCGCGGCGATGGCCGCACCGACATCGTCGCCGGGGCGGAACTCGGGCAGGCCGGTGACCGGAATGACTTCCAGTGCCGCCGAACTGCCATGCTCGGTCACAGCTGCAGTCCCGCCAATTGCAGACCGGCGCGCACCATCTCCGCGGTGACCGCCGGGTCGGTCATCAGCAGCGGGGCCTGGGCCACGGTGAGGCCCTCGATCTCCGCGGTGTCACCCTCGTGCACCAACCAGCCGTCCAGGATGCCGGTGCCGCTGCGCGCGCCGAAGTGCCGACCGACGGCCTCCGACGAGGATTCGACGCCGATCACCGCGAGGCATTCGTCGGCCATACCGCGCAACGGCTTTCCGGCGACGATCGGCGAGTAGCCGATGACCGGTGCCGCGGTGGAACGCAGAGCGCCGCGGATGCCGCCGACGGTGAGGATCGTGCCGATGCTGACAACCGGGTTGGACGGTGCGATCAAAACCACATCGGCACCATTGATCGCTTCCGTCACACCCGGTGCGGCAGTGGCCTTGTCGGATCCGACGAAGGCGAAGCTGTGCGTCTCGACTCGCGCGCGGTAGCGGACCCACCACTCCTGGAAGTGGATGGCCTTACGGTCACCGTCGGCTGGATCGGTGATCACGACATGGGTCTCGCTGCGGTCGTCGGTGGCCGGCAGCAAACTTGCGCCCGGTTTCCAGCGGTCACACAATGCCTCGGTGACCTGCGACAGCGGGTACCCGGCCCGCAGCATCTGGGTACGCACCAGATGGGTGGCCAGATCGCGGTCACCCAGGCCGAACCAGTCGGGTTGCACGCCGTAGGCGGCGAGTTCCTCCTTGGCGTGCCAGGTTTCGCCGCGGTGACCCCAGCCACGCTCGGGATCGATACCGCCGCCGAGGGTGTACATGCAGGTATCGAGGTCCGGGCAGATGCGTACGCCGAACATCCAGGCGTCATCGCCGACGTTGACGACAGCTGTCAATTCGTGTTCGCCGGCGCCGTCGTGTTGGATGGAGGAGTCGGCAAACTGGCCCAGGCGCAGAAGATGCTGGACTCCCAGCAGGAATCGGGCGCCACCCACGCCGCCGACCAGAACGGTGACCTTCACGCTCTCAGACCCTAGGCCCTGCACCACTCTTCGTCGTCGCCGCCCGGGTGTGGCGAACACGCCGGAGCGCGGACACGCCGGATCTATGTCACGAGATGGTATGAAAAACGGCCATTCCGCTTGACCGTGACAGCTAACGCGTGTCTAATCACATCAGTGTCATTTCAGGTTCGCCCGCCGGTTTCGGTGGCGCAGACCGGGATTCGATCATTTGTTCGAATGGGGATGGCCGGACATCACAATAGTGATAGCTGGGGTAGTGCTGGAGGGGTTGAGTTTTCGTGATCCAGCAGGGGCTCCACCCGAGGGAACAACCAATAGGTGAGGAGGCGGAACATGTCTTTTGAGCAGGTCGATCTCGACCGCGTGCTCCGGTTCGACAACCGGATGCTCGGTTCAGTGGGCAGTGCACCGCACACCACTACCGGTCCGGAATCGAACGAAGTGATCGCACGTCCGCAGTTGAGTCTGGTGCCGGACCGTATCGACGGTGCCGCGGTGCCCGCAGACGACGACGATGATCAGTGGCAGGAGCGCGGACTGTGCGCGCAAACCGATCCCGAGGCGTTCTTCCCCGAGAAGGGCGGCTCGACCCGCGAGGCCAAGCGCATCTGCCAGGGGTGCGAGGTGCGCGACCGCTGCCTGGAGTACGCCCTGGCCAACGATGAGCGCTTCGGCATCTGGGGTGGGCTGTCCGAGCGGGAACGCCGGCGCCTCAAGCGCGGCATCATCTGACGCCTGCGCGTCAGTCGGTCTCAATCCTCGCTGAGTGGCGCGTCGATGACATCCGGGTCGACACCCAGATAGGTGGCCACCTGGGCCACCAGCACCTCATGCAACAGCTCGGCGAGTTCGTCGGTGTCCTTTGCCCGACGCTCGATGGGCTTGCGGAACAACACAATTCGTGCCCTGGTGGAGTTTCCGCGAACGTCCACGCCGGCCGGTATCAAGCGCGCCAACGCGATCGGTCCGTCCGCGACCACCTCCGGTGGCCACTGCACACTGTCCGGATCCTTGGGCGCGATGCGCGGAATCTCATCGACGGCGACGTCCAGGGTCGACACCCGACTGTGCCACCGTCGCTCGATCGGCTCGTAGGCCTCCAGCACCGCCATGTCGAAACGCTCGCCGCGACTGCGCCAACCCGGCACCGTCTGCGGCAACAACGGGCCACGCATTCCGCGTCCGCGGCGGGATCCCCGATGGTTGCGCTGCGCCACGGGACAGATGGTAACGGTTCTCAGATCGACCGGTAACGGTTGGAGATCGGCCCACCGCCACGCGCGTGTCCGGACGCCCGAGACGGTGCCGCACGATAATCTTCCCTGCGTGAACGTTCCCCGTCGCTGCTGCAGGCCAGGTTGCCCGCACTACGCCGTGGCGACGCTGACCTTCGTCTACTCGGACTCGACAGCGGTCGTCGGACCGCTGGCCACCGTCTCCGAGCCGCATTCCTGGGACCTGTGCGTCGTACATGCCGGGCGGATCACCGCCCCGCGGGGGTGGGAGTTGGTGCGCCACGCCGGCCCACTGCCCGCCCACCCCGATGACGACGATCTGGTCGCCCTCGCCGACGCCGTCCGCGAGGGTCGCGAGGGCCTCCCGTCCACGGTCAACGGCGTCACCGCCGGATTCTCCGACCCCGGTACCGGGCTGCCCGGCGGCTCGCTGATGGCGCCCCCGGTCCGCAGGCCCGAGCCCAACGGTCGCCGGCGGGGTCATCTGCGGGTGCTGCCGGATCCACCGGAGACCTCGTCCGAATAACGTGGGCCGAACGGCGAAGCACAAATCCTCTTCCGGCTCCTGACGGGACCTGCGGCGGCGGCGGTGGCTAGCTACTAGGCTGGCTCGCAGAGCAGTACCCCCGAATCCCCGTCGCAACAGAGAGCGAGGAGAGCCATGTCTCGGCCCGCTGAGGCTGTCCACGCTGTCATCAAGGCCTACGACGTGCGGGGTCTGGTCGGAGAGCAGATCGACGACGCCTTCGTCCGCGATGTGGGCGGCGCATTCGCCCGGTTGGTCCGCGACGAGGGCGCCGGCACCGTCGACACCGTCGTGATCGGCCACGATATGCGGGCCAGCTCACCGGCCCTGTCGAATGCGTTCGCCGAAGGGGTCATCGCGCAGGGCCTCGATGTGGTGCGCATCGGGCTGGCGTCCACCGACCAGCTGTACTTCGCCTCCGGTCTGCTGGACTGTCCCGGCGCCATGTTCACCGCCAGCCACAACCCGGCCGCCTACAACGGCATCAAGCTGTGCCGGGCCGGGGCCAAACCGGTCGGTCGCGAAACCGGACTGGCGACGGTCGCTACGGAGGTGATCAACGGCGTCCCGGCATACGACGGTGCCGCCGGCACGATCACCGACCGGGATGTGCTCGCCGAGTACGGCGAATTCCTGCGCTCCCTGGTCGACCTCGCGGCCATGCGGCCGTTGCGGGTCGCCGTCGACGCCGGCAACGGGATGGGCGGGCACACCACCCCGGCGGTGCTCGAGGCCATACCGGGCATCACCATCCTGCCGCTGTACTTCGAGCTCGACGGGACGTTCCCCAACCACGAGGCCAACCCGCTGGACCCGGCCAACCTGGTCGATCTGCAGAAGCATGTGCTCGACACAGGAGCCGATATCGGCCTGGCCTTCGATGGTGACGCCGACCGCTGCTTCGTCGTCGACGAGAAAGGCCTGGCCGTGTCACCGTCCGCGGTGACCGCTCTGGTGGCCGGCCGCGAGCTGGGCCGAGAGATCGGTGCGACGGTGATCCACAACCTGATCACCTCGCGTGCGGTGCCGGAGTTGATCACCGAACGGGGCGGCACCGCGGTGCGCTCGCGCGTCGGGCACTCCTACATCAAGGCGTTGATGGCTGACACCGGGGCGATCTTCGGCGGCGAACATTCGGCGCACTATTACTTCCGCGATTTCTGGGGTGCGGACTCCGGCATGCTGGCCGCGCTGCACGTGCTGGCGGCACTCGGCGAGCAGGCACGTCCGCTGTCCGAACTGATGGCCGACTACCAGCGCTACGAGGCATCCGGCGAGATCAACTTCACCGTCACCGATGCGCCGGCGACCGTCGACGCGGTGCTCAGCACCTTCGGCAGTCGTATCCAGTCGCTGGATCACCTCGACGGTGTGACGGTCGACCTCGGGGACGGCGCCTGGTTCAACCTGCGCACCTCCAACACCGAACCGCTGCTGCGGCTCAACGTCGAGGCCCGCACCAGCGAGGAGGTCGCCGCGGTGGTCGACGAGGTGGCCGGCGTGATCGCCACGCTCATCGAGGCGGCGAGCGAGCCGGCACCATGACCGCCCGGGCCGCCACCATCGACCTCGACGATGTCGAGGGTCTGCTGGCTGCCGACCGGGACGGGTTGTTACGGGCGGCGGCGATGGCCGGCGCCCAGGTACGGGCGACAGCCGCCGCCGTCGACGAGGGCGCGCTGGATTCGGTACGCGCCGGCGGGGTTCCGCGCACGCTGATCTGGGTGGCCGATTCGGGTCCGGCCCGCTCGGCCGGTTCGATGCTGGCCGGTGCACTGGGCGGTGCCACCGGGGTACCGATCGTGGTGACCGCCGAGGTGCCACCGTGGACCGGCGCGCTCGACGTGGTGGTGGTGGCCGGCGCCGACGCGGGGGATCCGGTGCTGGTGTCGGCCGCGGCGACCGGGGTGCGCCGGGGTGCGCGGGTCGTCGTGGTGGCACCACACGAGGGGCCGCTGCGCGAGGTGACGGCGGGTCGCGCGGCGGTGCTGGCACCGCGGCTTCCGGTGCCCGAGGAGTTCGGCCTGACCCGATACCTGGCCGCCGGGGTGGCCATCCTGGCGGTGCTCGACCCCGGTCTGCGGGTCGATATCGGCGCACTCGCCGACGAACTGGACGCCGAGGCGCTGCGCAACAGCGCCACCCGCGAGCTGTTCACCAACCCGGCAAAGACACTGGCCGAGCGGCTGGCCGGCCGCGAGGTGGTGCTGGCCGGGGATACCGCGGCGACGCTCGCGCTGGCGCAGCACAGCGCGGCGGTGTTGCTGCGGGTGGCGCGGCAGGTGGTGGCCGCGGTGGGGCTGACCGATGCCCTCGGCGCACTGAGTCAGATCAACGCCGTCCCGGTGGACTACGAGACGGCGCTGTTCCACGACGAGGAACTCGACGGTCCGCTGCCTGCGCGGGTACGGACCGTGGTGCTGACCTCCGATGAACAGCGGCCCGTGGTGGTGGCCCGCACCGAGGGTTTCGCCGATCTGGACGTGGTCAGTGCCGATGACGTGCCCGATATTGCCACCCCGGTGACCGGCAGCCGCCCCGAGCAGCAGCTGGCCACCGTGGCGGTGCGGTTGGAGATGACTGCCGTGTACCTGCGACTGGTGCGAGGTTGACAGCGTGAACCTGCTCCGTGGAGCCATCCGTAAATACGCGTGGGGGTCACGCACCGCGATCGCCGAGTTCACCGGAAGGCCCAGTCCCACTGCGAATCCCGAGGCCGAGCTGTGGTTGGGTGCGCATCCCGGTGATCCGGCCCATCTGGCCACCGACACCGGTGAGCACTCACTGCTGGACGTGATCGGCGCCGATCCCGACGGTCAACTCGGCGGTGCGACGCGCGCCCGGTTCGGTGACAGTCTGCCGTTCCTGGCCAAGGTGCTCGCGGCCGACGAACCGCTGTCGCTGCAGGCTCACCCCAGCGCGCAGCAGGCCGTGCAGGGGTTCGAGTTGGAGAACCACCTCGGTATCCCGGTCACGGCGCCTACGCGTAACTATCGCGACCGCAGCCACAAGCCGGAGATCATCATCGCGCTCGGCCCCTTCGACGCGCTGGCCGGGTTCCGGCCCGCGGCGCGCAGCGCGGAATTCATGCGGGCGCTGGCGGTCTCGGACCTGGACCCGTTCATCACACTGCTCAAGGACCAGTCCGACGCCGACGGTCTGCGTGCACTGTTCACCACCTGGATCACCTTCCCGCAGCCCGATCTGGACGTGCTGGTGCCCGCGGTGCTCGACGGCGCGATCAATTACATCCGGTCCGGCGAAACGGCTTTCGAGGCCGAGGCGAAGACCGTCCTGGAATTGGGGGAGCGCTACCCCGGGGACGCCGGGGTGCTGGCGGCGATGCTGCTCAACCGCATCACCTTGGCGCCGGGCGAGGCGATCTACCTGCCGGCCGGGAACCTGCACGCCTACCTGCACGGGGTCGGCTTCGAAGTGATGGCCAACTCCGACAACGTGTTACGCGGTGGGTTGACCCCCAAGCACGTCGACGTGCCCGAGTTGCTGCGGGTGCTGGATTTCACGCCCACCGACGATGCACCGATCCTGCCGCGGGTCCTCCGCGGTGGGGCCGAGCTCGTCTACGACACCCCGGCCCCGGAGTTCGCGGTGTCGGTGCTGCAGGTGACCGGCGATCAGGTCGGTCATGAGATCGATGCGCCGGCCGAACACGACGGTCCGCAGATCCTGCTGGCCATCGAGGGCACGGTGACGGTGCATTCCAAGACCGACGTGGTGACGCTGACCCGCGGTGAATCGGCCTGGGTCGCCGCCGATGACGGCCCGGTGCGGCTGGTGGCCGCCGAACCCGCCCGGGTGTTCCGGGTGACCGTCGGTATCTGACGGGCTTCTTGCGCCGCCGATGCGCTGGGACGGGCATCACGCGCAATTGCGTGTGCGCAGCCGTGCGCCCCTTGCTTCCCGCTGGGGGCCGTACCTGCCCGTGGACGGGGCCTGCGTACGTGAGTTCAGTCGAAGCCGAGGTCGGGGCGATTCGGCGGAAGTGACGTAGGCCGCGCGACGCGCGGGACGTACGTGGGTTCAGTCAAAGCTGGGGTCAGCGCGATTCGGCGGATATGAGGGCGACCCGGCACGACGTGCGCGTTTTACAAAGCATCACTATTTGTCTAGACGTGCGACAAACAAACGCCTATAGTCAACGTCAATGGTGATGGCTCTCACATGGAGGTGTGGCTCATGACATCGCAGATCGACCATCAGGTGCCGGACTCGCCGGCGGCCGAATGGCAGGACCGCAAGCGCCATCTCTGGCTCATGGGGCTGATCGCCCCGACGGCGCTGTTCGTGATGCTGCCGCTGGTGTGGTGTTTCAACAACCTCGGCTGGCACATCGCCGCGCAGATCCCGTTCTGGATCGGCCCGCTGCTGGTCTACGTGCTGCTGCCGATCCTGGACCGGTTCTTCGGTCCGGACGGGCAGAACCCGCCCGACGAGGTGATGGAACGGTTGGAGAACGACAAGTACTACCGGTACTGCACTTACGCCTACATCCCGTGCCAGTACGCCAGCGTCATCCTCGGCGCGTACCTGTTCACCGCGTCGGATCTGAGTTGGCTCGGGTTCGACGGTGGCCTGGGCTGGCCGGCCAAGATCGGTCTGGCGTTGTCGGTGGGTGTGCTCGGCGGCGTCGGGATCAACACCGCCCACGAGATGGGCCACAAGAAGGACTCGCTGGAGCGCTGGCTGTCCAAGATAACCCTCGCCCAGACCTGGTACGGCCACTTCTACATCGAGCACAACCGCGGCCACCACGTGCGCGTCGCCACGCCGGAGGACCCGGCCTCGGCACGCTTCGGCGAGACGTTCTGGGAATTCCTGCCGCGCAGTGTCTGGGGCAGCTTGAAATCATCCTGGGAGCTGGAGGCCAAGCGGTTGGAGCGGGCCGGAAAGTCCAAGTGGCACTGGTCAAATGACGTGCTCAACGCCTGGGCCATGTCGGTGGTGTTCTGGGGCGCGCTCACGGCGATCTTCGGACTCGGCGTGCTGCCCTACGTGCTGATCTCGGCGATCTACGGGTTCACCCTGTTGGAGACCGTCAACTATCTGGAGCACTACGGCCTGCTACGACAGAAGCTCGAGTCCGGTCGCTATGAGCGCTGCGCCCCGGTGCACAGCTGGAACTCCGACCACATCGTCACCAACCTGTTCCTGTATCACCTGCAGCGGCACAGCGATCACCACGCCAACCCGACCCGTCGCTACCAGACGCTGCGCAGCATGGACGGTGCACCGAACCTGCCCAGTGGGTACGCCTCGATGATCGGCCTGACCTACTTCCCGCCGCTGTGGCGAAAAGTGATGGACCACCGCGTGATCGAGCATTACGAGGGGGACATCACCCGCGCCAACATCCACCCGCGGATGCGTGACAAGGTGCTGGCGCGCTACGGGGCCACGCGGTGACCGCCTACCGTTGCCCGGGCTGCGAATACGTCTACGACGAGGCCAAAGGCGCACCGCGCGAAGGATTTCCGGCCGGAACGTCATGGGATGAGATTCCCGAGGACTGGTGCTGCCCGGACTGCGCGGTACGCGAGAAGCTCGACTTCGAACCGATAGGAGCCCCGCTGTGAGCGACTACAAACTCTTCGTCTGTGTGCAGTGCGGGTTCGAGTACGACGAGGCCAAAGGGTGGCCGGAGGACGGCATTGCCCCCGGCACCCGCTGGGCCGATATCCCCGAGGACTGGAGTTGCCCGGACTGCGGTGCCGCCAAGTCCGACTTCGACATGGTCGAAATCGCCCGAGGGTGAATACCGTCACGCCGGCGCGCGCGGCCGCCGCAGGTCGGCATCGGAGTTATAGGGTCGCGTCTATGAACGCACCCCGGCCCGGCGCCCAGCGGGTGCCCTATGCCGAGGCCTCGCGGGTGCTGCTGCGCGACTCGATCCTCGACGGGATGCGCGAGATGCTGCTGGAGTCCGACTGGTCCTCGATCACCCTGACCGATGTGGCCCGCGCCGCCGGAATCAGTCGCCAGACCATCTACAACGAATTCGGTTCGCGGCAGGGCCTTGCGCAGGGGTATGCCCTGCGACTGGCCGACCGTCTGGTCGATGCCGTCGACGCCGCCATCACCAACAATGTCGGGCAGGTGTATGAGGCGTTCCTGGAGGGGTTCCGGGCCTTTTTCGCCGAGTCCGCCTCGGATCCGCTGGTCATCTCCCTGCTCAACGGCGAGGCCAAACCGGATCTGCTGCAGATCATCACCACCGACAGCGGCCCGATCATCAGCCGCTGCTCGCAGCGACTGACCATCACGTTCCAGAACAGCTGGATCAAGGCCACCGACGAGGACGCCGGGGTGCTGGCGCGGGCCATCGTGCGGCTGGCCATGAGTTATGTCTCCATGCCGCCGGAGGCCGATCACGATGTGGCCCGCGACCTGGCCCGGCTGATGTCCCCGTTCGCCGAGCGCTACGGCGTCATCGAACCGTAGGGCGCAGCATGGCCGCCACCATCAGGGCGGCCCCCACCCCGGTCAGCGCGCCGCCGAGGACGTCGGACACCCAGTGCGCGTGCAGATAGGTGCGACTGAACGCCATCAGCAGCACCCACAGCGCCCCGGCCACCACCACCGCCGCGCGTCGTACCAGCAGCATGGCGGCCACCGCCAACGTGGCGGCGTTGGCAACATGACCGGACGGAAACGAACCGAAATCGGTCAGCACGATGATCTCGTCGGGCCGGGGCCGGCCGAACAGATGCTTGAGCACCTGCACACACACGACGCTGAACGTGCCTGCGGCCATCAGATAGCCCGCGTCACGGCGTCGACCGGCCGCCAGCAGTGCCGCCGCGCACACCACCACCATGACGATGCCGCCGATGAAACCACCGCTGACATCGGTCGTCGCGGCGAGCACATCGAGCCACCGGCCGGCGACATGCTCGGCCAGGTATCGGTTCCACGCGGTATCACCGGCCAGCGGATGGTTACCGCGTGCGCTGATCGCCCAACCGAGGATGACGGCGCAGGTCAGCAGGGTGGTACCGAGGGCGAGGGTGCGTCGATCGGGGCGGTCCATGGCGGTGCCGGAAAACCCTGCCTGTCGTGGGGGACGAGGTCGGTGAACGTGACCTTGGGCTACCGTATAGGGCGATACCCCGTAGCTGGCAGAGCAACTTCCCCGACGGTGGAGCGCCTGTCCCGCGAGCCCGCAGGCTACGGGTTTCGGCATGACCTGCGCCGCAACTGCGCAGGCGTGCCTTCAGTGATGATGAACGACTGACTACAAAGGGGCTCTGTTTCATGACTCTGACCGCCGATGTCCGCAACGGCATCGATTACAAGGTCGCCGACCTCTCGCTGGCCGATTTCGGTCGCAAGGAGATCCGTCTCGCCGAGCACGAGATGCCCGGCCTGATGGAGCTTCGCCGTGAGTACCACGACGTGCAGCCGCTCAAGGGCGCGCGAATCTCCGGCTCGCTGCACATGACCGTGCAGACCGCTGTGCTGATCGAGACCCTGACGGCGCTCGGCGCCGAGGTCCGCTGGGCGTCCTGCAACATCTTCTCCACCCAGGACCACGCCGCCGCCGCGATCGTCGTCGGCCCCAACGGCACCGAGGAGGAGCCCAAGGGCACCCCGGTCTTCGCCTGGAAGGGCGAGACGCTGGAGGAGTACTGGTGGGCCGCCGAACAGATGCTGACCTGGCCGGGTGAGCCGGCCAACATGATCCTCGACGACGGTGGCGACGCCACCATGCTCGTGCTGCGCGGTGCGCAGTGGGAGAAGGCCGGCGTCGTGCCGCCCGCCGAGGAGAACGACTCGGCCGAGTGGAAGGTGTTCCTGGAGCTCGTCCGCAAGGGCTACGAGCAGAGCAAGGACAAGTGGACCAAGATCGCCGAGTCGGTCCAGGGTGTCACCGAGGAGACCACCACCGGCGTGCTGCGCCTGTATCAGTTCGCCGCTGCCGGTGAGCTGGCCTTCCCGGCCATCAACGTCAACGACTCGGTCACCAAGAGCAAGTTCGACAACAAGTACGGCACCCGGCACTCGCTGGTCGACGGCATCAACCGCGGCACCGACGCCCTCATCGGCGGCAAGAAGGTGCTGATCTGCGGCTACGGCGATGTGGGCAAGGGCTGCGCCGAGTCGCTGGCCGGCCAGGGTGCCCGTGTCCAGGTCACCGAGATCGACCCGATCAACGCGCTGCAGGCGCTGATGGACGGCTATGACGTGGTGACCGTCGAGCAGGCTATCGGCGATGCCGACATCGTCATCACCTCGACCGGCAACAAGGACATCATCACCCTCGATCACATGCGGGCGATGAAGGATCACTCGATCCTGGGCAACATCGGCCACTTCGACAACGAGATCGACATGGCCGCTCTGGAGCGCTCCGGTGCGGTACGCCTCAACATCAAGCCGCAGGTCGACGAGTGGACCTTCGGTGACTCGGGCAAGGCGATCATCGTGCTGTCCGAGGGTCGACTGCTCAACCTGGGCAACGCGACCGGCCACCCGTCGTTCGTGATGAGCAACAGCTTCTCCAACCAGGTCATCGCGCAGATCGAGCTGTGGACCAAGAACGACGAGTACGACAACGAGGTCTACCGCCTGGCCAAGCACCTCGACGAGAAGGTCGCCAAGATCCACGTCGAGGCCCTCGGTGGCACGCTGACCAAGCTGTCCAAGGATCAGGCCGAGTACATCGGCGTCGACGTCGAAGGTCCGTACAAGCCGGAGCACTACCGCTACTGAGCCGGTGCGCTTCACCCATATCGCTACAACAGTCGCCGCGACGGCCCTCTGCGCCGTCGCGGCGACTGGCTGTTCGGGGGGTGCACAGGAACCCGAGGCACCGCCCGCGCTCGAGGTTCGTCACGACGTCGCCGGGCTGACGGCGACCATTCCGGCGATCGGTATCCCGCAATCCGTCGTCTGGGTGCAGGCCGCGGACCCGTCCGGGGCGCGCTGGACCGATGCCGTCGTCCGGTTGGCCCCGGTCATCGTCGATGCCCTTGTCGCCCAGTTCACCCCCACCGAGAGCGGACGTGTGCCGCACGTCGCCGCGGAACTGCAACCCGAGGTGCCGATCGGGCCGTTCCTGTCCGGCGAACTTCTTGATGCCGGATTCTCGACCGATGTCACCAGTACTTATGCGTTCCTGGACCGCGGCAGTGCCACGCTCGTCCTGCAGGCCACCAGCGTCGACTGATCCGCGCCGGCTTGACACCGGGGTAACTGGTGTATGGTCGCCGAGTCGGGTGTGGCGCGGTGCCGGCAAATTCCGAAGCGGAGCATTACAACTCGGCGCCTGAACGATACGTGATGAATCCGTAGCCATTCGGCTACCCGTTTGTTACTGTCCGGTAGTGATTCGGGCCGGGGCGCTGTGTGTCGTGATGTCTTTCGGATTCGTCATCAGTTGTCTCGCAACTGGTTTGGTGCATGCCGACGACTGGTATCCGTACTACAACGAGGACGAGTACACCGAGTTCTACACACCACCGAATCCGTTGCCTGAGGTTCCGCCGGGGGAGTTGGTGCGCTCCGAACCGTCCCGATTGGTGATCGAGCCCTCCGGTCAGGTCGGCCGGATCAACGCCACCGGCACCCGCGTCATGTACCGCAGCACCGATGGCCGCGGGAATCCGAATGTGGTGACCGGTACCTACTTCGAGCCGTTCAACGCTTGGCCGGGGCAGGGGCCGCGGCCACTGATCGTGTTCGGTCCCGGCACTCAGGGTCAGGGTGATCAGTGCGCACCGTCGCGCCAGTTCAACCAGGGCATCCACTGGTCGCCGTACCTGGACATCATGGTCAACTACGAATCCGGGTTCGTGAACACCATGGTCAACCGTGGGTTCGCGGTCGTGATGACCGATTACGAGGGTCTGGGCACCATCGGTGTCACGCACACCTACGTCAACCGGCTCTCCCAGGGGCACGCCATGCTCGACGCGGCGCGGGCGGCCCGCAAACTGCCCGGCACTTCGCTGACACCCGATGGGCCGGTGGCGTTCTGGGGCTATTCGCAGGGCGGCGGGGCGTCGGCCTCGGCCGCCGAACTGGCCGACGCCTACGCGCCGGAACTCGACATCGTCGGCACCTACGCCGGCGCGCCGCCGGCCGATCTGGTCGACCTGATCCCGTACGCCGACGGCAGCGCGCTGGTCGGGGTGATCGGCTACGCGCTCAACAGCGTCATGCAGTCCTACCCGGAGGCCGCACCAAAGATCCGTGCGCTGCTCACCCCGCGCGGCATGGACTTCGTCGACAAGACCCGTGATCAGTGTGTCGGTGAGTCGGTCACCAAGTTCATGTTCCGGCACCTGCAGCCCTACTTCAATCATCCGATCCCGGAGTTGTTGACCGACCCGCAGTTCCGGGGCATCTTCGACCTGCAGAAGCTCGGCACGCTGAAACCCAATGCGCCCGTGCTGCTCAACAGCAACCGTTACGACCCGTTGGTGCCGTACGCGCCGGTGGTGCAATTGGGCAAGGACTGGTGTGCCAAGGGCAGCGATGTCGAGTTCCGGACCAACGAAGGCCCGCCGATCTTCAACAAGCTGGTGATCAACCATGCGCTGCCGATGGCGGTGGACGGCGAACCGGCCCTGCAGTGGATCGCCGACCGGTTCAACGGCCTGCCGACGCACCCGAACTGCGGCCGGTACTGACACCGGCGATTGGTGTGCTGACCGATCTTCCGGGTGAACTACGGTAAACCCGGGAGGGGGAACAGCATTGACAACGCCGTCCGATGACATCGCGGCCCGGGGATCGTACGCCCTGGCGCTGTACGAGCAGGGCCGTGCCGCCGAGGCGTTGACCTTCGCCTGGCAGACGGCCGGCGCGCATCCCGATTCGCCCCTGGCGCAATACACCTACGCCAGTCTGTTACGCGAATCCGGTCGCGAACGCGAGGCGCTGCCGGTCATCGACGCCGCGCTGCGGCTGCACCCGGGATCGGCGGACGGCTGGGTGCTGCGCGGCGATCTGCAGCAGGTGCTGGCCGGAGTCCGTGCCGCCGAGCCGGATTACCTGCGGGCCCTGCAGATCAATCCGAACCACGGTTTGGCCACCCACAATCTGGCGGTCAGCAGGCTGCGCTGGGGCACCAACACCGCGGCGCTGCGTGGCCTGACGCGGTCGGTACAACTCGATCCGGCGCTGGGGTCGACGGCGCTGGGCAACATCGTGCTGGCACTGACCCGCGTGCTGCGCCTGGCCACGGCGGCGGTGGTGTTCCCGGCGGTTGCCCTGATCGTCATGGCCGCGCTGCGCGAGAATGGGCAATCCACGTATACGGCAAGGGTTTTCGCGGTGGTGCTGACGGTGCCGCTGATCGTCGCGCTGATCTGGGTGGCGCGCGAGGTCCGGGCGTCTTGGCTGCGTGCGGTACTGCGGCACAAGCCGGTCCTCGGGCTGCGGCTGGGGTTCGTGTCTTTCGCGGTTCTGCTCGCGTCGGTCGCCGCCGCGGTGGGACCGGCGGTCGCAGTCGCCGGTCCGCTGCTGCTGTTGGGCCTGGTGACCTTGACCGTGCTCGGCTGGGTGTTCGGCGGATAGCGCGTCGGCTACGCTCGCCGCGTGCTCATCGTGATCGAGGGCCTCGACGGGGCCGGTAAGCGGACACTGACCGAAGGACTGCGCGCCGCGTTCGAGGCCGACGGCAAAACGGTGACGACGCTGGCGTTCCCCCGCTACGGTGCGTCGGTGCATGCGGACCTGGTCGCCGAGGCGCTGCACGGTGGGCACGGCGATCTGGCCGACTCGGTGTATGCGATGGCGACGCTGTTCGCCTTGGACCGGGCCGGTGCCGCCGCGGATATCGAACGCCTGACCGGAACCCGCGATGTGGTGATCCTGGACCGTTACGTCGCCTCCAACGCGGCCTACAGTGCGGCCCGGCTGGGTCAGGACATCGACGGTGACGTCGTGCGCTGGGTGTACGAGCTGGAGTTCGACCGATTCGGCTTGCCCAGGCCGGATTACCAACTGCTGCTCAATGTCTCGGTGGAGCTTGCCGATCAACGCGCCCGCTCACGGGCCGTTCAGGAGGCCGGCCGGGCGCGCGACGCCTACGAGCGTGACCGCGGGCTGCAGGAGCGGACCGCCGATGCGTACGCCGCACTGGCCGCGGCGAACTGGGCCGGCGAGTGGGTCGTGGTGGGCCCGGATGCCGACCCGACACAGCTCACCCGGGGTATGGGGTCGCGCTAGAACGCCCGGTCGGTCCGGCCGCCAGCCACGCCTGCACCAGGTCGTCGGCAGCGTCCGCAGGTGCGCGCAGCGATGTCAGCGTGGGATGTCCCGCGGCGAGCAGCGCGCTGTCGGTGCCCTCTTCGCGCGGATCGGCCACCTCCACCTCGGCCAGTCGCAGACCGCCGTCGCCGATCTCGTCCACGCGTGTCCGGACGGTGCCGCCGCGGGCCAGTCGGGCATGGCGCAACGGTGCGACCTCGTCTACCGGACGGTCGGGGACGTTGAGAGACAGCACGGTGCCGGCGGGCGCCTCACCGAGCAGTTGCAACGCTGGCCCCACCAACCCGGCCGCGGTGGTCCAATGGCGCTCGCCGGTGGGGTGCAGCGCGACATCGAGCGATACCGCCAGGGCGCGGATATCGTTGATCTGCGCAGTGAGCGCGGCACCCACCGTGCCCGAATGCAGCACCGCCCGACCGATGTTCGCGCCGTGGTTGATCCCGGACAGCACCACATGGGGCAGCGGGTCGAGCCAGCCGCCCAACGCGGCGGCCACGATATGCCCGGGCTGCGCGTGCACGGCCCAGGCCGGTACACGGTCGAGGCCGGGCAGCGTGCGCGGCTCGATGACGGTACGACCGTCGCGGCGCACTGCGCTCAGGGCGGCACTGGCACCGCTGGCCTGTTCGGCCGGGGCGGCGACGATCACCTCGAACCCGGCCGCGCACGCCGCCGCGGCGAGGGCGCGCAGTCCGGGGGAGTCGATCCCGTCGTCATTGGTCACCAGGGCGCGTGGCATCCGTTGTCCCTCCGTCATTTTCGTGGTAGGTCATTTCCACGCCTTCAACTCGACCCGTTCGGCCAGTGTCTGCACCGCCCTCGCGCCGCCGGTGCCCAGCCCGTGCCGCACCACGTTGAGGGCGCCGCACGCCGCGCCGATCTGCAGCGCCCGGCGTGGGGTGTCGCCGGCGGCCAGCGCGGCGACCATCCCGGCCGTCATGGAGTCCCCGGCGCCGGCCGGATCGGCCGGTTCCAGGCTCGGCATACAGATTTCGAGAACGTCGTCCTCGAGCAGGGCCAGCGCGGGCGCCGACCCGGAGCGCGACACCACGACGGTATCGGCACCCTCCTCGCGCAGTGTGTGCATGGCTTTCACCAGATCGCCGGCATCGTCGGAGGGTGCCCGCCCGTCGTCGAGCAGTTCTTCGTGGCTGACCTTGATCAGCTGCGGGCTGCCGGCCAGCACCGCTTCGAGTCGTTCCCCGGACAAGTCGGCTGCCACGTTGCACCCGTTGGCGCCCAGATCCGAGGACAGTCGCCGGTACAGATCGGCGGGCAGCGCCCGGTCCTCCTGCGGGCCGGACAGCAGGATCCGACCGTGGGTCAGTCCCTCGGTCAGCGTGAGCTCGTAGAGCGCGTCCAACTCGTGGCGATCCAGCGCGTTGCCGGCGGCCTCGGCGAGGATGTCGCGCTCGCCCTTGCGACGGTCGTGTACATAGGCGCCGTTGCGCGAACTGACCGGCACGGTCTTCACCTCGATACCGGCGGCGGGCAGCAGGTGGCTCAGGACGTCACCGGTCTCGCCGCCGACCGCGCAGCACAGCACCACCGGCACCCCGAGCGAGGACAGCATCCGGGACTGCCAGACGCCCTGGCCGCCGGCGTGGACGTGAACGTCGTCCTCACCGGCGCGGTCTTCGACGGTGACCGTCAACACCGGTAGCGGGGCGAAGATGACGACGGTGTCGGGGGAGCCCGCGGAGGGGTTGGCCTTCTTGGTCATGGAAGACGGTGTACCCATTCGCGGGCGGCCCGATGCCGACGCCGAGATCTCCCGCGCGATCCTCGAACCGATCCGCTGACCAACAGGGACGACTCCGCGTGGCACCCGGGTTTTATCGCCCTGTGGTGACACCATGGTCACCATGAGGCAACGGATCCTGGTCGTCGACGACGACCCGTCACTGGCCGAGATGCTCACCATCGTGCTTCGCAACGAGGGTTTTGACACCGCCGTCATCGGTGACGGCAGCCAGGCGCTCACCGCCGTGCGTGAGCTGCGCCCCGATCTGGTCCTGCTCGATCTCATGCTGCCCGGCATGAACGGGATCGACGTGTGCCGGGTGCTGCGGTCGGACTCGGGCGTGCCGATCGTCATGCTGACCGCCAAGACCGACACCGTCGACGTGGTGCTGGGCCTGGAGTCCGGCGCCGACGACTACGTGATGAAGCCGTTCAAGCCCAAGGAACTGGTGGCGCGGGTGCGCGCCCGGCTGCGTCGCAACGATGACGAGCCGGCCGAGATGCTGTCCATCCACGACATCGACATCGACGTGCCCGCCCACAAGGTCACCCGGCACGGTGAGCAGATCTCGTTGACGCCGTTGGAGTTCGACCTGTTGGTGGCGCTGGCCCGGAAACCTCGGCAGGTGTTTACTCGTGATGTGCTGCTCGAACAGGTGTGGGGCTACCGGCATCCCGCCGACACCCGTTTGGTGAACGTGCACGTCCAGCGGTTGCGGGCCAAGGTGGAGACCGACCCGGAGAACCCGCAGGTGGTGTTGACCGTTCGAGGAGTGGGATACAAGGCCGGACCGCCGTGATCGGTCGGCTCGCCGTCGTCGTGACCGGACCGCTGGCCGCCCCGCTCGGGGGACGGCAGCACCCGTGATCTTCGGCTCCAAACAGCGGGCCCGCGGCCGCTTCCGCGGCCCGTCCCCGTTGCTGCGCTGGCTGGGTGCGCTCGGTCGCGCCATCAGCTTCGCCTGGCGTCGTTCACTACAGCTGCGAGTGGTCTCGCTGACCCTGGGTCTGTCGCTGGCCGTCATCATGGTGCTCGGTTTCGTGCTGACCAGCCAGATCACCGACCGGATCCTAGAGGTGAAGGTCCGCGCCGCCACCGAGGAGATCGAGCGTGCCCGCGACACCGTCAGCGGCATCGTCGGTGGCGAGGAGACCCGCTCGCTGGACAGCAGCCTGCAATTGGCCCGCAACACCCTGATCGACCGCAAGGCCGACGCGGGCCCCGGCTTGGCCGGCGCTTACGACGCGGTGCTGGTGGTCCCCGGCGACGGGCCGCGCGCGGCCACCGCCGCCGGGCCCGTGCAGCAGATTCCCGAGGCGCTGCGCGATTTCGTCAAGGCCGGTCAGGTCAGCTACCAGTACGCCACGGTGCACACCGACGGGTTTTCCGGGCCCGCGCTGATCGTGGGCAGCCCCAGCGGATCATCCCGTTCGGCGGTCACCAATCTTGAGCTCTACCTGATCTTCCCGCTGAGCAACGAGGAATCCACCATCGCGTTGGTGCGCGGCACCATGGCCACCGGTGGCATCGTGCTGCTCGGTCTGCTCGCTGCCATCGCCCTGTTGGTCGCCCGTCAGATCGTGCTGCCGGTGCGGTCGGCCTCGCGGATCGCCGAACGGTTCGCCGAGGGGCATCTGACCGAACGGATGCCGGTCCGTGGTGAGGACGACATGGCCCGGCTGGCCGTGTCGTTCAACGATATGGCCGAGAGTCTGTCCCGGCAGATCACCCAGCTCGAAGAGTTCGGAAACCTGCAGCGCCGCTTCACCTCCGACGTCAGCCACGAATTGCGCACCCCGCTGACCACGGTGCGGATGGCCGCCGACCTGATCCACGACCATGCCGAGGATCTGGACCCGGCGCTGCGCCGCTCGACCGAACTGATGGTCAACGAGCTCGATCGTTTCGAGACCCTGCTGGCCGATCTGCTGGAGATCTCCCGGCACGACGCCGGTGTCGCCGAACTGGCCGTCGAGGCCGTCGATCTGCGCGCGACGGTGCAGAGCGCCCTGGACAACGTCGGGCATCTGGCGGCCGACGCCGCGGTGCAACTCGACGTCGACCTGCCGACCGAGGGTGTCATCGCCGAGGTCGATCCGCGCCGCGTGGAACGCATCCTGCGCAATCTGATCGCCAATGCCATCGACCATGCCGAGCGCAAACCCGTGGAGATCCGGATGGCCGCCGACGAGGACACCGTCGCGGTCACCGTCCGCGATCACGGGGTGGGTCTGCGTCCGGGCGAGGAGAAGCTGGTGTTCAGCCGGTTCTGGCGCTCGGACCCGTCGCGCGTCCGACGCTCCGGCGGTACCGGGCTGGGGCTGGCCATCAGCATCGAGGACGCTCGGCTGCACCAGGGCCGCTTGGAGGCCTGGGGTGAACCGGGCAAGGGTGCGTGTTTCCGGCTGACGCTGCCGCTGATACGCGGGCACAAGGTGACCACGAGTCCGCTGCCGCTGAAACCGATCCCCGCTCCCGCTGGGCGCCGCGACCGGGAATCGGAGGGCGTATGAGACGCGTCCTTGCTGCACTGTGCATCGCGTTGACGGCGGTGCTGGTGTTGGCCGGTTGTGCCGGGGTTCCCACCTCGTCGGCCCCGCAGGCGATCGGCACCGTGGATCGGCCCGCACCGCCGAGTCTGCCGACGCCGACGCCCGGGATGGAACCCGATATCCTGCTGCGCGAATTCCTCAAGGCCACCGCCGATCCTGCCAACCGGCATCTGGCAGCCCGGCAGTTCCTCACCGAATCCGCTTCGCGCAGTTGGGATGACGCGGGTAGCGCTCTGCTGATCGACCGGGTGGTGTTCACCGAGACCCGTCGACCTGACCGGGTGACGGTCAGCATGCAGGCCGACATCCTGGGCTCGCTGTCCGATGTCGGGGTGTTCGAGACCGCCGAGGGCGCGCTACCGGATCCGGGCCCGATCGAACTGATCAACACCTCCGGTGGATGGCGTATCGACAAGTTGCCCAACGGGGTCTTCCTGGACTGGCAGCAGTTCCAGCAGACCTACCGACGGCACACGCTGTATTTCACCGATCCGACCGGCAACACCGTGGTGCCCGATCCGCGTTATGTCGCGGTCGCCGATTCCGATCAGCTGGCCACCGAGTTGATGTCCAAGCTCATCACCGGGCCGCGTCCGGAGATGGCGCACACCGTCCGCAACCTGCTTGCCGCGCCGATGCGGCTGCGCGGGCCGGTGACGCGCGCCGACGGCAGTAAGACCGGGATCGGCCGCGGCTACGGCGGTGCGCGCATCGACCTGGAGAACCTGTCCACCACCGACCCGCACACCCGACAACTGCTTGCCGCACAGATCATCTGGACGCTGGCGCGCGCCGGGATCAACGGCCCGTATGTCATCAACGCCGACGGCGCGGCCCTGGACGACCGATTCGCCGAGGGCTGGGACACCGCCGATGTGGCGGCCAGCGATCCGGGCGCGGCCGACGGCGCAGGCGCCGGACTGCACGCCCTGGTCCGAGGCTCACTGGTCTACCTCGACGGACAGCGCGCGCCGCGGGTACCCGGCCCATTCGGGCAACTGCCCGATCAGGAGTCGGCGGCGCTTTCACGCACCGGGCAGGAGGTCGCCTCGGTGGTGGTCTTGCGTCGCGACGCCCCCGATATGGCTTCCTCGCTATGGATCGGACCCCTCGGCGGCGAGGCTGCCCAGGCGTTGGACGGACGGTCGCTGACCAGGCCGAGTTGGTCACTGGACGAGGCGATCTGGATCGTCGTCGACGGTGTCAACGTGGTACGCGTGCTGCAGGAAGCCGCATCCGGTCAACCCGCCCGTATCCCGGTCGACTCGACCGCGGTCACCACCAAGTACCCCGGCGCCATCGCCGAACTCCAGCTGTCCCGCGACGGCACCCGCGCCGCCATGGTGATCAACGGTCAGGTGATCCTGGCCGGGGTCGAGCAAACTCCGGGCGGCGGGTACGCGTTGACCTATCCTCGCCGGCTCGGTTTCGGTCTGCGCGACACGGCCGTGTCGCTGTCCTGGCGGACCGGCGACGATATCGTCGTCACCCGCACCAACGCCGCCAACCCGGTGTCCTATGTAAACCTCGACGGCGTGAATTCCGATGGGCCCAACGGCAATCTGGCCGTGCCGATGTCGGTGGTCGCGGCCAACCCGTCGACCGTGTACGTCGCCGACCGGCGCGGAATCCTGCAACTGTCCGGTTCGGCCGCCGACAACGACCTCACCTGGTCGGAGGTCCAGCCGCTGATGATCGCCGGCGCGGTCCCCGTACTGCCGGGCTAGTGCCCTGAGTCGCCGATCTCCCGCCCGTAGCCGTGTTGGCCACCAACGGAATTCGCGACAGGCCAGCGGCTCAGGACACCGTGGGCCCGCGTATCACTATGGAGTTTTCAAGGTGCCGTTGAGCTTTGGGTTATGCGGCAGTCGGTAGGTCTGTCATGGTGCGTCTGGCGTGGGATCGCAGATGATCGGGTTCGGGTCCTGTCGGGTCGTAGGGTGGGATGAACCAGGGGTGCCGATCGCGGCCGAGGTAGATCTGCCAGCCGCTGTGGTGGATCAGGGTGTGGTGCACCCGGCACAACAACACCCCGCCGTCCAGACAGGTCGTCCCGCCTTCACTCCACGGGACGATGTGGTGGGCATCGCACCACGACACCGGCCGACCACACCCGGGAAAAGCACACCCACCGTCGCGGATCCCCAACGCCTTCCGGATATGTGGCGGGAACAACCTTTCGCTGCGTCCTACGTCCAGCGGGACGCCGCTGTGGTCGACGAGCACCGTGCTCAGGGTGCTGTCACACGCAATCAGATCCGCGGTGGCCGCGCTGACCGGGCCGGTGAACCCGAGCGTGTCCACGGCGTCGTCTCCGAGCCGATTCGGCCGGATCAATGTGACGTGCGGCAGCACCCCACCGGACATCGGCCGATCCGAGTGCGACAGATAGGTCCGCAGGATCTGCCCGAACGCATCGGCACGCCGCCGCCCCGGTGGCCGCGGGTCCGGGGAGCCGTCCGGCAGCGGGACGGGTCGGGTCAACGGATCCGACGCCGCCATGAACTCTTCTAGGGTCAGCGCATCCAGATCCATGGTCACCGTCGAGCGGCCGTCGCCGCTCTTCACCACCGTCATGTCGTTGAGGTCGGCATCCTCGGCCACCGGCACCGCCCGATCCCCGGAAGGCTGTTTGACTGCCCGGTCGATGGCAATCGCGCGCGCCTTGTCCCTCACCTCCGCCAGGGTCGTCTTGACCATCAACTTCCTCACCACGCCCGCCCGATCCTCCGCAGACAACGCGACCCGACTGTGCACATGCGCGACCCCGAGCCCGACCGCATCGGCGAACTCGATCCCGACCCCGCCCAGCCGTTGCGCCCGCGTCAACGCCGGTAGATCCGGTACCGCACGCCCCACCCGTATAGCTCGTTGCGCGGCACCGGGTGCCATCCCGATCGACGTGAGCAGATCAGCACCGGATTTCAAACGCTTACGGGCCGGCACCCCCAACCGCTCGGCCGCGGCCACTGCGGACGCGATCACGAAGTCGAACAGATTGCGTCCGGTCACCGCGGCCACCAGCACCGACAACAACGACTGCTCATCCACCAGCCGCGGACACTCCAACAGATGGAACACCGTCCGCCCCAGATCATCGTCCGGAACAGCGGACGGTGTCAGGTCGTCGATCAACGCATTCAGAAAAGACTCCAGACAAGCGGCGTCCATCGCGGGACCCACCTTTCCCACCAGGCCATCACAGCCCGATCCAGACAGCACAGCCCAACCAGCCCCGAAGGGTACGGTCGAACCTTGTCGACGACCACGTCGCCGGCGCGTGCTCACCGAAGCGGGAGCAACAGCAATTCGAACTTGTGTTCGAAGCTACGCTTGAACGTCCATCCTGGCAAGGGAAATGCTTAAGAATATTCTGAGCGTTTCGATGGTCAGCGAACACCGAAGCGAAACCCGCGCACCAGGGTCGTGACCCCGCGCGCGGGTCGCCCGGGGGTCCGAGATTGAAGAACACATGTGATTGGCTTGGCCGATGCACCCATGGACCGAACGACGTGTCGCCACGAACGGGGTCACGCTGCGGGTGCTCGAAGCGGGTGAGCCGGGGGCGCCGGTCGTCGTGCTGGCACACGGCTTCCCCGAATTGGGCTATTCGTGGCGGCACCAGATTCCGGTGCTCGCCGAGGCCGGCTATCACGTCGTCGCGCCCGATCGGCGCGGCTACGGCGGCTCGTCCCGACCGTCGGCGATCGAGGACTACGACATCACCAAGCTCACGGGAGACATCGCCGGCCTGCTCGACGCGGTCGGCGCGAGCCGCGCAGTAACGTTGGGACATGACTGGGGATCGGTGGTGGCCACGAGCTTTGCGCTGCTGTACCCGGACCGCGTCTCCGGCTGCGTGAGCCTCAGCGTGCCGCCGGCGCCACGCACACCCGCGCCGCCGACCGAGATGTGGCGCAACGCCTTTGGCGACAACTTCTCTACCTGCAGTACTTCCAGGAGCCGGGCCCGGCCGATGCCGAACTCGACGGTGGCCCCGCACGCACCCTTCGCCGGTTGTTCGGCGGGATGAAGTCGGTCGCCGGCGAGAACATCTTCCTGCAGATGGCGACGCCGGGGCCGGTGGGTTTCATCGACCGGCTGCCGGAGCCGGACGGCAGGCCCGCGTGGTTGTCCCAGGAGGCCGAGGACCGGTATGTCGCCGAGTTCACCGCGGGCGGTTTCACCGGACCGCTGAATTGGTACCGCAACTTCGATCGCAACTGGGAGCTGACGGCCGCCACACCGGCGGCGACCATCGCGGTGCCGACACTGTTCATCGGCGGCGCCGACGATCCCGCGCTGGCGCTCTCACCGCGGGATCGGGTGCGCGACTTGGTGTCCGGGCCGTACCGGGAGGTGTTGATCGACGATGCCGGACATTGGGTGCAGCAGGAGAAGCCGGCCGAGGTCAACGCCGCTCTGACCGAATTCCTGGGAGAACTGAAAGCACAGAAGAACTAACCCCGCTGCGCCGCCCGCTGCTGCGCGACGAACCGGATCGACATGCGCTGCAACAACCCCGGCGCAAACCGGGCGAATCGCCACGCCGTGCGGGCTTGCCGTGGCCACACCAATAACGCCTTGTTGCGTTCGATGGCGCGCAGGGTATCGGCGGCCAGCTCGTCGGCGGAGGCGAACGTCGTGTTGCGCTGGCCCATCCGGTAGAAGTCGCGGCCGACGAACCCACCGACGGACCCCTTGTCCAAAATCGGGGTCTCGACGGCGGTGGGGCAGATCGCCAGCACCCCGACCCCGCGACCGGCGGCCTCCGACCGCAGCGCCAGCGACAGCCCGACGACGGCGTGCTTGGTCATCACATAACTGGTGATCTGGCCTGCCGCGGCCAGGCCTGCCATGGACGCGGTGTTCACGATGTGCCCGTGCCCCTGACGGACCATCAACGGGTAGGCAGCCGCCACCCCGTGCACGACACCTCGGATGTTGATGTCGATGATCGAGTTCCACTGATCCAGGGTCAGCAGTTCGGTGTCCCCACCCCAGGTGATGCCGGCGTTGTTCACCATCAGATCCAGCCGCCCGGCGCGGGCCACCACGTCATCGACACAGGTCTGCACCGCCGCGGCGTCGGTGACATCGAGCCGGGCCCACCGCGCACCGAGCGGTTCGGCGGTGCTCCGCGCCGCGGCCTCGTCGATATCGGTGCACACCACCTCGGCACCGGCGGCGGCCAGTGCCCGGCACAGCGCCGCCCCGATACCCGACCCGGCGCCGGTGACGATCGCATGCTTGCTCGTGAACATGTCGAAAGCCTAACGGTAATGGCAACAGTCCAGGGCGGTGTCGGACCCCGCGCCGACACTGGCCGCATGCTGCTGGATCTGATGCTGCCCGTCGAATGCGGCGGCTGCGGCGCCCCGTCGACACGGTGGTGTCCCACCTGCGACGTCGAACTACGGGTCCGTGCCACCGCGCCGCGGGTGGTGACCCCGCGGCTGGATCCCGGCGTGCCGGTGCTGTCCCTGGGCCGCTACGCCGCCGGCCGACGGCTCGCGATCATCGCGATGAAGGAGCGCGGGCGCACCGACCTGAGCGCGCCGCTGGGTGCGGCACTCGGTATCGGCCTGGACCGCCTGCTGACCTGGGGCCTGGTCGACACACCGCTGACGGTGGTGCCGGCCCCGACCCGGCGGCTGGCCGCCCGCCGGCGCGG
Organism: Mycobacterium sp. C31M; assembly: GCF_053345865.1. Classification (NCBI taxonomy): domain Bacteria; kingdom Bacillati; phylum Actinomycetota; class Actinomycetes; order Mycobacteriales; family Mycobacteriaceae; genus Mycobacterium; species Mycobacterium sp. C31M. The sequence goes on from NZ_JBKFAX010000009.1 coordinate 187,238, forward strand.
TGGTGATCCGGTGACCCGGATGGCGACGCGGGCGGCGGCGGACCTACCCGACGTCACGGTGGTGCGGGCGCTGCGGCTGACCGGCTTCGCCCGCGACTCGGTGGGGCTGTCCAGTGCCGACCGGCAACACAATCTGGCGGGCCGGGTCCGGGTGACACGCCCGGTCGACGGGGCCGTCATCGTCGTCGACGACATCGTCACCACCGGGGCCACGGCCCGGGAATCGGTGCGTGCCCTGCAAACAGCCGGAGTGGCTGTGCAGGCAGTTCTGACGCTCGCCGATGCGTGACCGGGGCGCGGTGCTGTTGCACTGAGATGAAGAACTAAAAACAGGTCTGCGAAATTGGTGGCACATATGGGTGAACTCCGACTACCGTCGGTGCCAACAACCCGTGAATGCTTCACGGCGGCACCCGCAAGTTGGGCGCCCGTGCGGCACCGGGACTGCCCGAGTGCGGTAGGAGGTGAGAACTCGACACCTGACGCCGGCGGGCGCGCGGCATCCACACTCCCCGTCGGTGTATTTGTGACGATCCGGCACGCGAAGTGCGTGCGACTGCCGACAGAAACGAGTTGTCAAGCATGTCAACGAATTCCGTGGAAACTGACCGCTCCACCATGGTCATCGACGACCTGGACGAGGCCCCTGATGCGCCGGCGATGAATGCCGATGTCGTCGTCAAGGGTCGCAACGTCGAGGTACCCGAGCACTTCCGCATCTATGTCGCGGAGAAGCTGGCTCGACTCGAACGATTCGACAAGACCATCTATCTGTTCGATGTGGAACTCGACCACGAACGCAACCGACGTCAACGCAAGAACTGTCAGCACGTCGAGATCACTGTCCGCGGACGCGGCCCGGTCGTGCGCGGCGAAGCCTGCGCCGACAGCTTCTACGCCGCGCTCGAATCGGCGGTAAGCAAACTCGAAGCCCGGCTGCGCCGCACCAAGGATCGCCGCAAGATCCACTACGGCGACAAGACGCCGGTGTCATTGCACGAGGCCACCGCGGTTCTCCCGCCCGAGGAACGGCCGTCCCAGCCGGATCCGTTCTCGATCGACCCCGCCGATTTCCACGAGCCGGGGCGAATCGTGCGAACAAAGGACCACGAGGCCACCCCGATGAGCGTCGACGACGCGCTCTACGAGATGGAACTCGTCGGGCACGATTTCTTCCTCTTCCACGACAAGGAGTCGGACCGGCCGACGGTGGTCTACCGCCGTCACGCCTACGACTACGGACTGATCCGGCTGGCCTAGCCGGCCGTCCAGCACGAGCCCCCGGCACTCGTTGCCGGGGGCTCGTCGCATTGTCAGGGCACTTTCAGCGGTCCGGGCAGGGCGGTCGCCTACGATGGATTGGGTCAATCGCTGACGACATTCATCAACCCACAGGGGAAATAGCGTGCTCGATAAGTTGCTCCGTCTCGGTGAAGGCCGCATGGTCAAGCGCCTCAAAAAGGTCGCCGACTACGTGGACTCCCTGTCCGACGACGTCGAGAAGCTGTCAGACGCCGAGCTCCGCGCCAAGACCGACGAGTTCCGCAAGCGTCTCGACGGCGGCGAGGACGTCGACGACCTGCTGCCCGAGGCGTTTGCGGTCGCCCGTGAAGCCGCCTGGCGGGTGCTCGGCCAGCGACCGTTCCTGGTCCAGCTGATGGGCGGCGCGGCGCTGCACTTCGGCAACGTCGCCGAGATGAAGACCGGTGAGGGCAAGACCCTGACCGGTGTCATGCCCGCCTACCTGAACGCGCTGACGGGCAACGGCGCGCACATCGTCACCGTCAACGACTACCTGGCCAAACGCGACAGCGAGCAGATGGGCCGTATCCACCGGTTCCTGGGGCTCGACGTCGGGGTCATCCTGTCCGGCCTGACCCCGGATCAGCGGCGCGCCGCGTACGCGGCCGATATCACCTACGGCACCAACAACGAGTTCGGCTTCGACTACCTGCGCGACAACATGGCCCACTCCGTGGACGACATGGTGCAGCGCGGACACAACTTCGCCATCGTCGATGAGGTCGACTCGATCCTGATCGACGAGGCCCGTACCCCGCTGATCATCTCCGGTCCGGCCGACGGCGCATCGAACTGGTACGCCGAGTTCGCCCGGCTGGCCCCGCTGATGGAGAAGGACACCCACTACGAGGTCGACCTGCGCAAGCGCACCATCGGTGTGCACGAGCTCGGTGTCGAGTTCGTCGAGGACCAGCTCGGCATCGAGAACCTCTACGAGTCCACCAACTCGCCGCTGATCAGCCACCTGAACAACGCCATCAAGGCCAAGGAACTGTTCCTGCGCGACAAGGACTACATCGTCCGCAACGGTGAGGTCATCATCGTCGACGAGTTCACCGGACGAGTGCTGGTGGGTCGGCGCTACAACGAGGGCATGCACCAGGCCATCGAGGCCAAGGAACGCGTCGAGATCAAAAACGAGAACCAGACGCTGGCCACCATCACGCTGCAGAACTACTTCCGGCTCTACAAGAAGCTGTCCGGCATGACCGGTACGGCCCAGACCGAGGCCTCCGAACTGCACGAGATCTACAAGCTCGGTGTGGTGTCGATTCCCACCAACCGCCCGATGATCCGCGAGGACTCCTCGGACCTGATCTACAAGACCGAGGAAGCCAAGTACATCGCCGTCGTCGACGATGTGGTTGAGCGCTACGAGAAGGGCCAGCCGGTACTGATCGGCACCACCTCGGTGGAGCGCTCGGAGTACCTGTCGCGCCAGTTCACCAAGCGCAAGGTGCCGCACAACGTCCTCAACGCCAAGTACCACGAGTCCGAGGCGAACATCATCGCCGAGGCCGGGCGGCGTGGCGCCATCACCGTCGCCACCAACATGGCCGGCCGCGGTACCGACATCGTGCTCGGCGGCAACGTGGAGTTCCTGGCCGACAAGCGGCTCAAGGATCAGGGCCTCGATCCGGTGACCACTCCGGAGGACTACGAGGCGGCCTGGGAGCCGACCGTCACGAAGATCAAGGAAGAGGCCAAGGGCGAGGCCGACGAGGTTCGCGCCGCCGGTGGCCTGTACGTGCTGGGCACCGAGCGGCACGAGTCCCGTCGTATCGACAACCAGTTGCGCGGTCGTTCCGGCCGCCAGGGCGACCCGGGCGAGTCCCGGTTCTACTTGTCGCTCGGTGACGAGTTGATGCGACGCTTCAACGGCGCGACGCTGGAGACCCTGCTGACCCGGCTGAATCTGCCCGAGGATGTGCCGATCGAGGCCAAGATGGTCACCCGCGCCATCAAGAGCGCGCAGACCCAGGTCGAGCAGCAGAACTTCGAGGTCCGCAAGAACGTCCTCAAGTACGACGAGGTGATGAACCGGCAGCGCACGGTCGTCTACGACGAGCGCCGGATGATCCTGGAGGGCGAGAACCTGCAGCAGCAGGCGCACGACATGATGGTCGACGTCATCACCGCCTACGTGAACGGCGCCACCGCCGAGGGCTACTCCGAGGACTGGGACCTGGAGAAGCTGTGGGAGGCGCTCAAGGCGCTGTACCCGGTGAGCATCGACCACCATGACCTGCTGGACTCAGACGCCGTCGGTGAACCGGGCGAGCTGACCCGCGAGGAACTGCTCGACGCCCTGGTCGCCGACGCCGAAAAGGCCTACGCCACCCGCGAGGCGCAGATCGACGCCATCGGTGGCGAGGGTGCGATGCGTCAGCTGGAACGCAACGTCCTGCTCAACGTGATCGACCGCAAGTGGCGCGAGCACCTCTACGAGATGGACTACCTCAAGGAGGGCATCGGCCTGCGTGCCATGGCGCAGCGCGATCCGCTGGTCGAGTACCAGCGCGAGGGCTACGACATGTTCGTCGCCATGCTCGACGGCCTGAAGGAGGAGTCCGTCGGATTCCTGTTCAACGTCGCCGTCGAGGCCGCCCCGCCGACCGCGCCGACCGTCACGCCGATGTCGCAGGGACTTGCCGACTTCGCCGCTGCGGCGGCCGAGCAGGCTGCCACCCAGGGACAGGGCCAGGTCGCCACCAAGGAGCGCCCGGCGGGTGTGCAAGCCAAGGGGATCGGTGACGGCGGTGCGCCGCCGCTGACCTACTCCGGCCCAGCCGAGGACGGCTCGACCGAGGTCAAGCGCTCCGGCGGGACGACCACTGCGACCGGCGGCGGGACGCGCAAGGAACGCCGCGAGGCCGCCCGCCGCAGCAAGAAGCGCTAACCGCTCTGCAGCGCTAACCGAGCTGCAGCGCCACCATCTGCCAGCGTCCGGACACGATCTCGACGCGGGCGGCGATGGCGCGTACCCGTGACCCGCGGGTGTAGGTGGCGAACACCTCGGCCGCGGTGACCGGCTGCTCGGCCCCGATGATGATGCTGCGCAACCGGATTCGCCGTAGCACAGCGGTGCCGCCTACCTGCGGTGTGCGCGACAGCGACTGCGCGGTGTCGATCAGGCTGGGGGCGAGCATCCCGCGCAACTGACCGGCCGGGCGACGCCGGTCCACCACCTCGAGCACCCGGCGCAACGCGGTATCGGCGAACACCGCCGCCGCGGTCGGGGCGGGCATCTCACCGGCGATCGCGGGCGGGCGCAGCTGTCGCGGTGTGCGCCGGCGCGGGGCGGCCGTCGGCGGATGGTGCACGCTCCCCGACGGTGGTGGCTCGCAGTCGATCACCGGCGAGGTGAGCAGCGGATGCGGTCGATGGTGCGGGGTGGACTTCACGGGCTCTCCAGCGGGCAGGGTCGGACAGGGCGGCTGCTGGAGAGGCACAGGCATATTGATGATGGCACGGCCGCGTGGGGGTCCCGCGCACCGAAAGTGTCGGCGGATCCACAGCCACCTGTGATGCGCGGGCCACACTCCGACGGCTACGGTGGCGTTGACAACAGCGGTGCGGCGAGGGTTAAGGGGGGCGGCGTCGCGATGGTGACCAGGTTGTCGGCATCGGACGCAGCGTTCTATCACCTGGAGAACAGCGCGACGCCGATGTACGTCGGATCGTTGTCGATCGTGCGCAAACCGCGCGGTGGGCTGAGCTACGAGTCGGTGCTGGCCACCGTCGAACAGCGGTTGCCCCAGATTCCGCGGTACCGGCAGAAGGTGCGCGAGGTGATCCTCGGGCTGGCCCGCCCGGTCTGGATCGACGACGCAGACTTCGACATCACCTATCACGTGCGACGTTCAGCGCTGCCGTCCCCGGGCAGCGACACCCAGCTGCACGACCTGATCGCCCGGATCGGGTCCCGGCCGCTGGACAAGTCCCGCCCGCTGTGGGAGATGTACATCATCGAGGGTCTGACCCGGAACCGGATCGCCATCTACACCAAGTCCCATCAGGCGCTGGTCAACGGGATGTCGGCGCTGGAGATCGGGCACGTCATCGCTGACCGCACCCAGAAGGCCCCGGAATTCGGTGAGGACATCTGGATCCCGGCCCGCGAACCGAGCGCGCAGCGACTGCTGGCGGGCGCTGTCGGAGAGTGGATCACCCGGCCCACCGCGCAGGCCGCCGCGGTGCGGTCCTCGATGGCCGAACTGATAACCAACGCCGGCGCGCTGGTCGACGCCGGCCGCCGGGTCGCCGATGTGGCCCGCACGGTGGCCCGCGGGACCGCGCCGAGCAGCCCGCTGAACACCACGGTGTCGCGTAGCCGTCGGCTCACCGTGGCGGCACACAAGCTGGAGGATTACCGCGCGCTGCGGGCGCGCTACGAATGTGACGTCAACGACGTGGTGTTGGCGGTGGTCGCCGGCGCGCTACGCAACTGGCTGCTGTCCCGTGGTGAACCGGTGACCGCGACGTCGACGGTGCGTGCCATGGCCCCCAACTCGGTGTATCCGGATGCCGAGATCGACTCCGTCGGCCCCGGTCAGGCCATCAGCGAGGTGTCGCCGTTCCTGGTGGACCTGCCGGTCGGTGAGGGCAACGCGGTGGTGCGGCTGTCCCAGATCGCGCATGCCACCGAATCGCATTCCACCGCCGCCAGTCTGGTCGACGCCCGCACCATCGTGACGCTGTCCGGCTTCGCCCCGCCCACCCTGCACGCCATGGGCATCCGGGTCGCCACCAGTTTCTCGGCCCGTCAGTTCAATTTGCTGATCACCAATGTGCCGGGCGCCCAGAAACAGATGTACATCGCCGGCGCCAAACTGCTGGAGACCTACGCGGCACCGCCGCTGCTCGCCAACCAGGTCCTGGCCATCGCCGTGACCTCGTACAACGGCATGTTGTACTTCGGCATCAACGCCGATCGGGACGCTATGAGTGATGTCGAGGTGCTGCCGACGCTGCTGCGCGAATCACTCGAGGAATTGCTCGACGCCACCCGGTAGAAATTTGACGTGGTTGCCCGAAGGGGAGTCTGATGGATCAACCATGCCTGATACCGATAGTGAAAATACGAAACTAGACAAGTTGCACGCAATACCGCATCCGGTGCTCGACGTCCCGATCGACGAGGATGCCCTGACCGACCGACGCCGTATCGATCTGGTGGTTTTCGGTGTCACCGCCGCCATCGCGATCGGGTTTCTGATCTGGGGTTTCGTCAATACCGCGTCGCTCGCGGCGGCCTCCGGGGATGCGCTGGGCTGGGTGTTGACCAATGCCGGCTGGCTGTTCACCCTGACCGCCTCGGGATTCGTGATCTTCGTGCTGTGGATCGCGATGGGCCGGTTCGGCAACATCCCGCTCGGCCGCGATGACGAGGAACCCGAATTCCGCACGGTGTCCTGGGTGGCCATGATGTTCAGCGCCGGAATGGGTATCGGCCTGATGTTCTTCGGGGTGGCCGAGCCGCTGTCACATCTGGTGACACCGCCGCCGGGCACCGGTGCGGAGGGCAACCCGGAGGCCATTCAGAACGCGATGGCCACGACGCTGTTCCACTGGACCTTGCACCCGTGGGCCATCTACGCGGTCGTCGGCCTGGCCATCGCCTACGGGGTCTACCGCAAGGGTCGCTTCCAGCTGATCAGCGCGGCATTCGAACCGTTGATCGGTGCGCGCGCCAACGGCGGTCTCGGCAAGGTCATCGACATGCTGGCGATCTTCGCCACCCTTTTCGGGTCGGCCGCCTCACTCGGCTTGGGCGCCTTGCAGATTCGCAGCGGTCTGGAGATCGTGGCCGGCATCGGGGCCACGGGTAACGCCATCCTGATCGGCATCATCGCCCTGCTGACATGTGCCTTCGTGCTGTCGGCGGTGTCCGGGGTGGCCCGCGGTATCCAGTGGCTGTCCAATATCAACATGGTGCTGGCGCTTACGCTCGCGCTGTTCGTCTTCATCGTCGGACCCACCATCTTCATCCTGAATCTCATCCCGACCTCGATCGGCAGCTACTTCCAGGACCTGGCCATGATGGCCGCGCGCACCGGTGCCGAGGGTGCCGAGACCGACGCCTGGCTGGGTTCGTGGACGGTCTTCTACTGGGCGTGGTGGATTTCCTGGACCCCGTTCGTCGGGATGTTCATCGCGCGGATCTCCCGTGGACGCACCATCCGGCAGTTCGTCACCGGAGTGCTGCTGGTGCCCAGTCTGGTGTCGCTGGTCTGGTTCGCCATCTTCGGCGGTGCGGCGATCGACGCCCAGCTCGGCGGCACCGATCTGGCCGGGGAAGGCTCCCAGGAGGCGCAGCTGTTCGGGCTGTTGGCCGAGTACCCGATCGCGACCGTCTCCAGCATCGTGGTGATGGTGCTGGTCGCCATCTTCTTCGTCTCCGGCGCCGACGCGGCGTCCATCGTGATGGGCTCGCTGTCCGAGCGTGGCACCATCGAGCCCAGTCGCAAGACCGTCATCTTCTGGGGTGTGGCCACCGGTGCGGTGGCGGCCGTGATGTTGCTCGCCGGCGGCTCGGATGCGTTGACCGGGCTGCAGTCGATCACCATCATCGCGGCGCTGCCGTTTGTCGTGGTGATGATCGGGCTGGCGGTCGCGCTGGTGAAGGATCTGCAACAGGACCCGTTGATGGTGCGCCGGCAGTACGCGGTGGAGGCTGTGCATTCGGCGGTGATCGCGGGTGTGACCCAGCACGGTGACGACTTCGTGCTCGCGGTGCAGAAGGATCCCGAAGCCGAGCGCTAGTCTCGCCTGGTGCGTGTCTACATTCCGGCGACGCTGGAGATGCTGGGTCAGTTGGTAGCCGACCGGCTGATCCATGCCCGCAGCGGCACGGCGTTCGCGGTGACCCCGGCGCTGCGTGAGTCCTACTCCGAGGGTGACGAGGACGAGCTCTCGGAGGTGGCCCTGCGTGATGCCGCGCTGGCGTCGCTGAGGTTGCTGTCGGGCGAACAGGCGACAACCACCGCAGACAATTTGCCGCCGCGGCGGGCCGTTCTGGTCGCCGAGGTGAAGGGTGCGACGGTCCGGTCCGATCTGGACGACGCCGTCGTCCGGTTGGCCGGGCCCGTCGCTTTCGACGACATCATCGCAGCGTATGTGGACAATGCGGCCGCCGAGCAGGCGGTGCGCACCGCGGTCGAGGTGATCGACGAGGCCGACCTGGGTGACGAGGATGCCGAGCTGGCGGTCGGCGATGCCCAGGATCACGACCTGGCCTGGTACGCCCCGCAGGAGTTGCCATTCCTGCTCGATCTGTTGTGACGCAGATCGCTTTCGCCGCCGCCGGAAAATGTGTACGGCGGCGTAACTTACGGTACCGTAGGTTAGCGCGGACGTGAGGAGCACAGGGGCAGTGGCTAAGAGTCAGATCAAGGTGTCGGCCAAAGTGGCCGACACGGTGCGCCCGACGGTCGCCGGCGCCGAACGTCAGCGTGGCTGGCATGCGCTGCGGACCATCGCCGGTCGGATCACCACGCCACTGCTGCCCGACGACTACCTGAAGCTGGCCAACCCGCTGTGGTCGGCCCGTGAGTTGCGCGGCCGGGTGGTGGAGGTCCGTCGGGAGACGGTCGATTCGGCGACGCTGGTCATCAAACCGGGCTGGGGATTCGCCTTCGATTACGAACCCGGTCAGTACGTCGGCATCGGACTGCTGGTCGACGGCCGCTGGCGGTGGCGCTCGTACTCGCTGACCTCGACCCCGGTCCGCAGCGGGCAGGACAAGCGTGGCGCGCGCACCATCACCATCACCGTGAAGGCGATGCCCGAGGGTTTCCTGTCGACGCACCTGGTCGGCGGTGTGGAGCCGGGCACGATCGTGCGGCTGGCCGCACCGCAGGGCAACTTCGTGATGCCCGATCCGGCGCCCGCCTCGGTGCTGTTCCTCACCGCAGGCTCGGGGATCACCCCGGTGATGTCCATGCTGCGCACCCTGCAGCGCCATGACCAGATCACCGACATCGTGCATGTTCACTCGGCCCCGACCGCCGACGATGTCATGTTCGGCGCCGAGCTCACCGCGCTGCACGAGGCGCATCCGGGTTACCGGATGGAACTGCGCACCACCCGCACCCAGGGCAGGTTGGACTTGTCCCGGCTGGCCGAGGTGGTGCCCGACTGGCAGGACCGGCAGGCCTGGGCCTGTGGTCCGGAGGCCATGCTCAACGACGCCGAGCGGGTGTGGGCCGAGGCCGGGATCGCCGGGCACCTGCACCTGGAGCGGTTCGCCGTCAGCAAGGCGGCGCCGCACGGTACTGGCGGCACCATCACCTTCGAGCGCAGCGGCAAGAGTGTGACCGCCGATGCCGCGACCCCGGTGATGGAAGCGGGCGAGAATGCCGGCATCCAGATGCCGTTCGGCTGCCGGATGGGCATCTGCCAGTCCTGCGTCGTCGGCCTGGTCTCCGGCCATGTCCGCGATCTGCGGACCGGGGTCGAGCATGAGCCGGGCTCGCGGGTGCAGACCTGCGTCTCCGCAGCTTCTGGCGACTGTGTAGTGGACGCCTAGCTTTTACTGACAAGTAACCTACGGTGCCGTAGGTTACGCTACCGTAGTGGACGGAAGGAGGACCGAACGAATATGGCTGTTACCGACGTACCGGAATTTGCACATCTGACCGAGGCGGATATCGAAAGCCTGGGCGCAGAGCTCGATGCGATCCGACAGGACATCGAGGACTCGCGGGGGGCGAACGACGCGCGCTATATCCGACGGACCATCGCCTTCCAGCGGGCGCTGGAACTCACCGGCCGAGCGCTGCTCGCCGGCAGCTCCAAGCGTGCCTTCTGGTGGGCGGGAGCCTCGACACTGGGTGTGGCCAAGATCGTCGAGAACATGGAGATCGGCCACAACGTCATGCACGGCCAGTGGGACTGGATGAACGATCCCGAGATTCACTCCTCGACATGGGAGTGGGACATGGGCGGCGCATCCAAGCACTGGCGCTTCACCCATAACTTCATGCATCACAAGTACACCAACATCCTGGGCATGGACGACGATGTGGGCTACGGCCTGATCCGTGTCACCCGCGATGCGCGGTGGAAGCCGATGAACGTCTTCAACATCGTGTTCAACACAGCGCTGATGACGCTGTTCGAATGGGGAGTCGGCTTGCAGCACTTGGAGATCGGCAAGATCTTCAAGGGCCGCGACGACCGCGACGCGACGATCGTCCGGATGAAGGAGTTCGGCGTCAAGGCCGCACACCAGATCGGCAAGGACTACGTGATGTGGCCGGCGCTGACCTCGCTGTCGCCGGGGGCGTCCTTCAAATCCACCGCACGGGCGAACTTCCTGGCGAACATCATCCGCAACGTGTGGGCCAACGCGGTCATCTTCTGCGGCCATTTCCCGGACGGGGCCGAGAAGTTCACCAAGACCGACATGGTCGGCGAGAGCCGTGGCCAGTGGTACCTGCGCCAGATGCTGGGCAGTGCCAACTTCGAGAACGGCCCGGTGCTGCGCTTCATGAGCGGAAACCTGTGCCACCAGATCGAGCACCACCTGTTCCCGGACCTGCCCAGCAACCGGTACTACGACATCTCGATCAAGGTGCGGGCGCTGTGCGAGAAGTACGACCTGCCCTACACCACCGGGCCTTTCCTGGTGCAGTACGGCAAGTCGTGGCGCACCATCGCCAAGCTGTCCCTGCCGGACAAGTTCCTCAAGGACACCCGGGACAACGCGCCGGAGACCCGCAGCGAGCGGATGTTCGACGAGTTGGACGGTTTCGGCGGCACCGACCCCGCCACCGGGAAGCGTCGCGGTTTGAAGACCGCGATCGCCACCGTGCGCGGTGGCTGGCGCAAGCAGAAGGCCGCCGCTTAGCCTTACTGCCGAATGCGCCTCACAGCACCTGCTGTGGGGCGCATTCTGCGTCAGTAGCTCGGCTCGTTGAGGATCACCAGCAGTCGCCGCGCCGCGGCCACCCGTGCCGCGGCCGGGCCGGTCAGGGTGTCCAGCGCACACTCGGGGTCTGCGGGCGGGCCCAGGTGTCCGCACCCGCGCGGGCAATCATCCACGGCGGCAGCAAGATCCGAGAAGGCCTGCACCACATCGTCGGGTTGCACATGGGCCAACCCGAACGAGCGCACCCCCGGGGTGTCGATCACCCAGCCCGCGCCGGCCAACGGCAGGGCCACCGACTGGGTCGACGTGTGCCGGCCCTTGCCTACGCCCGTCACCGAACCGGTGGCCCGGTCCGCTTCGGGCACAAGGCGATTCACCAGTGTCGACTTCCCGACCCCGGAATGCCCGAGCAGCACCGTCACCTTCCCGGTCAGCTGGTCGGCCACCTGGTCGAGCGGATCATTGCGGCCGGCGGTCAGCACGGTCAGGTCCAGATCGGCGAACTGCGCGGCGAACGGCGCGGCATCGGCGAGATCCGATTTGGTCAGACACAGGATGGGGGACAGCCCACCGGTGTAGGCGGCGATCAGGGCACGCTCGACGAAGCCGGTGCGCGGCGGAGGGTCGGCCAGGGCCACCACGACCATCAGCTGATCGGCATTGGCCACCACCACCCGCTCGGTGGGATCGGTGTCATCGGCGGTACGCCGCAACACCGTTCGCCGATCGGCGCGCCGCACGATGCGGGCCAGCGTGTCGGGCCGACCGGACACGTCACCGACGATGCCGACCTCGTCGCCGACGACGATCGGGGTGCGGCCCAGCTCCCGGGCGCGCATCGCCGTGACATTGCGGTCCGGGTCGCCACCCAGCGCGCAACCCCAGCGGCCACGGTCGACGGTGACGACCATCGCGTCCTCGGCGTCGGCGTGTTCGGGGCGGTTCTTGGTGCGCGGCCTCGAGCCCTTGCCTGGGCGCACCCGGACATCGGACTCGTCGTACTCGCGCGATCTCACATCGCGACCAGCATGTCGGCCCACATGCCCGGGAAGTCCGGCAGCGTCTTCGATGTCGTCGCGATGTCCTGCACTTCGACCCCGGGCACCCGCAGCCCGACAATCGCGCCGGCGGTGGCCATCCGGTGATCGGCGTAGGACTGCCACACCCCGCCGTGCAGCGGCACCGCGGTGATCCGCAGCCCGTCGGGCGTCTCGACGCAGTCGCCGCCGAGGTTGGTGATCTCGGTGCGCAGCGCGGCCAGCCGGTCGGTCTCGTGCCCGCGTAGGTGGGCGATACCGCGCAGCACCGATACCGAACCCGGAACCGCCAAGGTCGCCAGCGCGGCCACGGCCGGCGCCAGCTCGCCGATATCGTGCAGGTCGATGTCGATACCGCCGAAGCCCTCGGCGCCGCGGACCTCCAGGTAGGAATCATGCTGCACCGCAGTGACATCGAGCCGTGACAGCAGGTCGAGGATCGCCCCGGACGGCTGGATACTGTCCGCCGGCCAGCGGCTGATGCGCACGGTGCCGGCGGTCACCGCGGCGGCGGCCAGGAAAGGCACCGAGTTGGACAGGTCGGGTTCGATATCCCAGTGCCGGGCGGCGACCGCTCCGGGGGCGATCTGCCACCGGTTGGGCACGCTGTCATCCACGGTGACACCGGCGCTGCGCAGCATCGACACCGTCATCGAGACGTGCGGGGCCGAGGGCACCGACTCGCCGGTGTGCACCACGGTCAGCCCCTCGCCGAAGGTGGTCCCGGCCAGTAGCAGCCCGGACACAAACTGGGAGGATGCCGAAGCGTCGATGTGCACCTCGCCGCCCTTCACCGCACCCCGGCCGTGCACCCGGAACGGCAGCCCGTCACCTTCGATGTCCACGCCGAGGCCGCGCAGCGCATCCAGCAGCGGCGCGATCGGGCGGGCCCGGGCTTGCTCGTCACCGTCGAAGGTCACGGTCTCGGTGCTCAGCGCGGCGACCGCAGGCAGGAACCGCAGCACGGTGCCGGCCAGCCCGCAGTCGATGCGGCTGTCGGCCGCCGGTCCGACCGCCCCGCTCACGGTCAGCTCGGTGCCGTCGCCGGCCACCGTCACCCCGAGCTCGCGGACCGCGCCGATCATCAGGTCGGTATCGCGGCTGCGCAGCGCACCGCTGACGGTCGAGGTGCCCTGAGCAGTTCCCAGTGCGGCCAGTACCAACGCCCGGTTGGTCAGCGATTTCGACCCCGGTACATCCACGGTCGCGTTCACGGGGGTGGTCGTCGTCGGTGCCGGCCAGTTGCTCACGGCCTCTATCCTGCCTGGTATGTGTGGGCGATTTGCGGTGACCACCGACCCGGCGTTGTTGGCGGAGAAGATCAAGGCGCTCGACGAGACGGTCGATGCGTCCGAGAAGGGGACCCCCGACACGGCGCCGAACTCCGCCGCCAACTACAACGTGGCGCCCACCACGACCATCTCCACCGTGGTCAAACGCCATGGTGAGCCCGATGACGAGTCGACCCGACGCGTCCGCTCCATGCGCTGGGGTCTGATCCCGCCGTGGGCCAAGGCCGGCGAGGACGGTGCTCCCGACACCAAGAAGGGCCCGCTGCTGATCAACGCCCGGTCCGAGACGCTGACCACCTCACCGGCGTTTCGGGGTTCGGCCAAGAACAAGCGCTGCCTGGTGCCGATGGACGGCTGGTACGAATGGAAGCCGGGTGTCGCCGAGGGGGCCAAGAAGCCCGCCAAGACGCCGTACTACATGTACGCCGCCGACGGTGAACCGCTGTTCATGGCAGGGTTGTGGTCTGTATGGCGTGCCCCAGAGAGTTCAGGCGCGGACAAGGACAACCCGCCCCTGCTGAGCTGCACCATCATCACCACCGACTCGGCCGCCCAGCTGGCCGATGTCCACGACCGGATGCCGCTGACCATCAGCGCCGCCGACTGGGATCGCTGGCTGGACCCGGACGCCCCGATCGACGAGGGCCTGTTGCGCGGGCACGGCGACCTGGACCGGATCGAGATCCGTGAGGTGTCGCGGCTGGTGAACAGCGTGCGCAACAACGGCCCCGAGCTCATCGAGGCCGTGGCGCACGAGGAGGGCCTGTTTTGACGCTGGGCCCGGTCGTGCTCGACGCCTTGGGAAATGATCTGCGGGTAGCTGGCTACACCGTCGACGGAGTAGCCGCACTGCTGGGACCCGACGCCAACGACGCCCTCGCCCGCGGGGTGTGGTGGCCGGCATTGCGCGCGACGGGCCAGGACGCGTTGTCCACTCTGGTGCGGCTGTTCCTGCTCGGCACGGACGAATCCCGGGAGAACCTGGTGCGGGCGTTGCCGTCGGTGCCGGTGGACGCCCTGCTGGCCGGCGGGGTGCTGGAGGCCGCGGGCACCGCGGTACGCGCGGCACTGGACATCCGCCCGCACAGCGACGGTGCCCACGATTTTCTGGTGGTCTCCGATCAGGATGCCGCGCTGCGCAGCGGGCCGCTGCGGCGCGACCACGTGCTCGGCATCGGCGGGGCGTCCATGTCGTTGGCCCGCGCGGTGCCCCGCACACCGGTGGGGCGGGCACTGGATCTGGGCACCGGTTGCGGTATCCAGGCCCTGCACCTGGATGGGCACTGCGAGCAGATCGTGGCCACCGACACCAACGAGCGGGCGTTGACGTTGGCCGCGGCGACCGCGCGACTCAACGGCATGGACTGGGATCTGCGGGGCGGCAGCCTTTTCGAACCGGTGGCCGGTGAGCGGTTCGACCTCATCGTGTCCAACCCGCCGTTCGTGGTCGGCGCCGGTGGCACCGACTATATCTACCGCGATTCCGGGCTGGCCGGAGATACGCTGTGCCGCAATCTGATCGAACAGTTACCCGATCATCTGGAACCCGGTGGCAGCGCCCAGGTGATGGCCAATTGGATTGTCCGCGGCGATGACTGGCGCGACCGGGTGGCCGGCTGGCTGGCAGGCACCGACCTGCACGCCTGGGTGGTACAGCGCGAACTCGCCGACCCGGTCAGCTATGTGTCGCTGTGGTTGGCCGACGCCGGCGAGACGCCGGATGCCGCGGCACGTCGCGGCGGGGACTGGCTGGACTGGTTCGCCGCCGAGGGCATCACCGGCATCGGGATGGGACTGATCTCGCTGCGCCGCCCCCGCAACGGCGAAACCGCCGAGCAGATCCTGGAAGAGATCACCGGTGCAGACGAAGCCGTCACCGGCGAGGAGGTGGAGGCGTTCTTCGCCCGTCGGGCCTACCTGAGCGACACCCCCGACGACACCTTGCTGGCCTCCCGGCTGTCGACGGCACCGGTTCTGCTGGAACAACATTCGCTGCCCGGACCGGACGGCTGGCAGCAGATCGGTGCGGCAGTGCGCCGACCGGGCGGGCCGGGCGCGGTCATCGGCGTGGACGAGGTGTTCACCGCGCTGCTCGCCGGATGCCGTGGCGAGGTGCCGCTGGGCACGCTCATCGACCTGCTGGCCGCCCACCACGGGGTGGACGCCGACAGTCTGGCCGCCGCCGCGCTCCCCGAGGTGCGGGCGGCGATCGGGCGCGGAATCCTCTATCAGGCCGGGTGACGCAGCGCGGCCACCACGGCATACGACGCGTCGAAGCTGACCGTGCCGTCGGCGGTCACATGGCCGGCCAGCGCGGCGCTGAAGGCCTCGGCCAACTGGATCCGGGTCGGCTCGTCGACGCGGCCGAGGATGTCCACGTGCATCGGCGATTCCGTGGTGACGAACAGCACGGCGTCCTCCAGCGAGCCGAAGGCCCAGCGGTGCGCGTCGTTCTCGATGAAGATCTCGCCGAAGTCCTCGGCCAGCCGGGTGGTGATGACATCCGGTTCGCCCCACTGGTCGGGGCTGTATTCCCCGGCCGGCCGCGGCCCCAACACTTCCAGGATCGGGTCGTAGAACGGATTTTCGACATCGCGCACCCAGGTCGAGAAGCCGAACACCCCGCCCGGCTTGAGTACCCGGGCGACCTCGGCGACCAGCGCGACAGGTTCCACGAAGATGGTTCCCATATTGGACACCACGGCATCGAACTCGGCGTCGGGTAGTCCGGTCGCCGCGGCATCGGCGTCCAGCCACCGCACTGCGTCACCGCCCGGTTTGTCCGCGGCGATGGCCAGCAGCTCCGGTGTCAGGTCCACACCGGTCACCCGGGCCCCGGTCGCGGCGGCGCTCAGCGCGGCCGAACCGGTACCGCAGGCCAGGTCGAGCACCGCGGCGCCGGCCAGCGGATGCAGCCGGCCGACGGTGTCGACGACGCGTGCGGAGATCGGGGAGATTTGTTGCGCGACGGCCTCATACCGTCCGGCAGACCACAGGGACACATCGCCACCCTAACGATTGCCGCGAGTGACCGTGTCGGTACAGCGCCACGCCGTCGCCGATGACACTCGGCGGTCGCTCGGCGTCGCGCTCAGTTCAGCAGGTCCAGCACGGCCGGGGTCACCTCGTCGACGTCGGCGGCGAAATCGTCGTGCTTGTCGACATAACGCGCGACGAATGGGCACACCGGCACGATGCGGAGCCCGGCTCCCGACGTCTCGGTCAGGGCCGCGCGAATCAGCTTGGAGGCCAGCCCCTTACCGCCGAACTTGTCACCGATCTCGGTGTGGTGGAAGATCCGCTGCCCGGCGTGGTCTCGGTATTCGGCGAAACCCGCCAACTCGTCACCTTCGCAGATCTCGAACCGGTTCAGCGCGGGGGCGTGGCGTACGGCGTCCATGACTCCACTATGCAGTCAGGCCAGGATGTCGGCGGTCACCGCGGCGGTCAGGCGCACCAGATCCGCCGGGACCAGCGCCACATCCCAGCCGCGTTTCCCGGCGCTGCACAGCACCCGGTCCCAGGCCAGCGCGGAGGCGTCCACCACCGTCGGCAGCGCCTTGCGCTGGCCCAGCGGGGAGATACCGCCGAGCACGTAACCGGTGGAGCGCTCGGCGGCGGCCCGGTCGGCCATCGTCGCCTTGGCGACACCGAGGGCCGCCGCGGCGGCCTTGAGCGACAGTTTCGCGGGCACCGGCAGCACCGCCACAGCCAGCCCGTGCGGCACCGCGAGCACCAGGGTCTTGAAGATCTGCTCGGCGACCAGACCGTGCGCATCGGCCAGCGCGGCGACGGCCTCGTCACCGAAGGACTCGGCCCGCGGGTCGTGGTGATAACGCAGGATCTCGTGTTCGGCGCCGTCGGCGACGAGGGTGGCGATGGCCGGGGTGGCTGCACGTGGCACCGGCCCAGACTAGTGCGGGAATTTCGCGGGCCGGACCTGTCGTTGTTGCAGGCACGACGGCCCAGACCGGGGCTTGTCGGTCATTGCCTTTAGGATCGTCAGATAGGGGATTTTGGTGCCAACGGCCTGCCTGGAACGTCCGGTGCTCACACTGGAGTGGTTCGGTGGTGCCGCGACAGAAGGGACGGTGTCTCCCGCAATGACCGATATCGACGAACTGGCTCCCGCGCCGGCCGAAGAGACCGACGCCGAGCTGACCGCACGCTTCGAGCGTGACGCCATCCCGCTGCTCGACCAGCTCTACGGTGGCGCGCTGCGGATGACCCGCAATCCCGCCGATGCCGAGGACCTGCTGCAGGAGACCATGGTCAAGGCCTACGCCGGGTTCCGCTCGTTCCGGGCCGGGACCAACCTCAAGGCGTGGCTGTACCGCATCCTGACCAACACCTACATCAACAGCTACCGCAAGAAGCAGCGGCAGCCGGCCGAGTACCCGACCGACGAGATCACCGACTGGCAGCTGGCGTCCAACGCCGAGCATTCGTCGACCGGTCTGCGGTCTGCCGAGGTCGAGGCGCTGGAGGCACTTCCGGACACCGAGATCAAGGCGGCCCTGCAGGCGCTGCCCGAGGAGTTCCGGATGGCCGTCTACTACGCCGATGTCGAGGGGTTCCCGTACAAGGAGATCGCCGAGATCATGGACACGCCGATCGGCACGGTGATGTCGCGTCTGCACCGCGGCAGGAAACAATTGCGTGAGTTGTTGTCCGACGTGGCCAGGGATCGCGGATTCCTGCGAGGTCAGCAGCTGGATGAGCCCGAGGAGGTGTCGTCGTGACCGACGGCCGTGACCCGAATCTCGATGACGAGCGTTGGACCCCGCCGGTCGGGCCGATCGACCCCGACCATCCCGAGTGTGCGGCCGTCATCGCCGAGGTGTGGACTCTGCTGGACAGCGAGTGCACCGCCGAGACCCGCGACAGGCTCCAGCACCATCTCGACGAGTGCCCCGCCTGTTTGCAGCACTACGGCATCGAAGAGCGCGTCAAGACGCTCATCGCCACCAAATGCAGTGGTGAGAAGGCCCCCGAAGGGTTGCGCGCCCGGCTGCGGCTGGAGATCAGCAAGACCACCATCATCCGGGGCTGAATTCGCGGCACCACCGCGGTGGCTGAACGCGCCGCAGACCCCGAACGACAACCGCCCGGGCTCTCTGGTGAGAGCGCGGGCGGTTTGTTACGTAGAAGGCGTGTCAGGCGTTGGGACGACGGCCGTGGTTGGCCTTCGAGTGCTTACGATCGCGCTTCTTGCGGCCACGCTTGGCCATGGTGAACCTCCGAGTCAGATGAATGCTTTGACTACCAGTGTCTCATGCCGCGGGGACTGCTTTTTCCAGCTGGGTGTGCGATGGGGTGGACTGCATTGTGGTTCGATATAGGCCGGTAGCCAGACAGTGAGTGGGGTGAAGATGGCCGAGGATGTTCGCGCCGAGATCGTGGCCAGCGTGCTGGAGGTCGTGGTCCGTAAGGGTGACCAGATCGGTGCGGGCGACACCGTCGTGCTGCTGGAGTCCATGAAGATGGAGATCCCGGTGCTGGCCGAGGTCGCCGGCACCGTCACCGAGGTGAGCGTCGCGGTGGGTGACGTCATCCAGGCCGGTGACCTCATCGCGGTGATCAGCTAACCGGTACCGACCCATGTCGACCCTCGGCGACCTGCTTGCCGAGCACACCGTGCTGCCCGGCAATGCCGTCGACCATCTGCACGCCGTGGTGGGGGAGTGGCAGCTGCTGGCCGATCTGTCGTTCGCCGACTACCTGATGTGGGTGCAAAGCGACGACGACGTGCTGGTGTGTGTGGCCCAGGTACGGCCCAACACTGCCCCGACGGTGCTGCTCAGCGATGCGGTGGGCACGCTCTCCAATGCCGCCGAGATGCCGGTGGTGGGCGTGGCCTTCGCCTCCGGTGCGATCGGGCGGGAAAGCGATGCCGGCCGGGCCGGGTCCGGGGACGCACTGTGGCTCAACGTCGAGGCGGTGCCGGTCCGGCATTCCGACCGGGTGGTCGCGGTGCTCACCCACCAGACCGCGCTGGCGGACCGTCGCAAGTCCAGCCCGCTGGAGCGCGCCTACATCGACTGCGCGCGCGATCTGTTGCGGATGCTCAGCGAGGGCACCTTCCCCAATGTGGGTGACGCCGCGATGTCGCGGTCCAGCCCGCGGGTGGGGGACGGTTTCATCCGGCTCGACGTGTCCGGTGACGTCACCTTCGCCAGCCCCAACGCGCTGTCGGCGTATCACCGGATGGGGCTGAATGCCGAGCTGGAGGGTCACAACCTGATCGGGGTCACCCGGCCGTTGATGTCGGATCCGTTCGAGGCCCAGGAGCTGGCCAACCATCTGCGTATCTCGGTGGCCGGCGGCGCCAGCACCCGGATGGAACTCGACGCCGGTGGCGCGGCCGTGCTGCTGCGCACCATTCCGCTGCTCACCAGTGGGGAGCCGGCCGGTGCGGCGGTGCTCATCCGCGATGTCACCGAGATCAAGCGCCGCGACCGCGCCCTGCTGTCCAAGGACGCGACCATCCGCGAGATCCACCACCGGGTGAAGAACAACCTGCAGACCGTCGCCGCACTGCTGCGGTTGCAGGCCCGACGCACCAACAATGCCGAGGGACGGGAGGCCCTCATCGAGTCGGTGCGGCGGGTGTCGTCGATCGCCCTGGTGCACGACGCGTTGTCGATGTCGGTCGACGAGGAGGTCAATCTCGACGAGGTCGTCGACCGGATCGTGCCGATCATGAACGATGTCGCCTCGGTGGACACCCCGATCCGGATCACCCGCCAGGGTGACCTCGGCGTGCTCGACGCCGACCGCGCGACCGCGCTGATCATGGTGATCACCGAACTGGTCCAGAACGCGTTGGAGCACGCCTTCGACGGCGATGTGTCCAAGGGTTCGGTCACCATCCGCGCCGAACGGTCGGCACGCTGGCTCGACGTGGTGGTCCACGACGACGGCCGCGGCTTGCCCGAGGGTTTCAGTCTGGAGAAGTCCGACCGGCTCGGCCTGCAGATCGTGCGCACCCTGGTGTCGGCCGAACTCGACGGCTCACTGGGGATGCACGATGTCGCCACCGGCGGCACCGATGTGGTGCTGCGGGTGCCGATCGGTCGTCACCGCCGGATGCCGATCTGAGCCCATCTTTGGGTTCAAATGTGATGTGGCGCACAGTAACTGGCTCTTCAAAGACTGCGGCCCCGACATTGCTGTCGGGGCCGCAGTCTTCGAGTCGGTGGTGACTAGACGCTGCTGCGGGCCTTCGTCCGCGCGTTGCGCCGCTTGAGCGCGCGACGCTCGTCCTCGCTCATGCCGCCCCACACGCCGGCATCCTGGCCCGACTCCAGCGCCCAGCTCAGGCACTCGGTGGTCACCGGGCAACGGTTGCAGACGAGCTTCGCATCAGCGATCTGGGCGAGGGCCGGGCCACTGTTCCCCACGGGGAAGAACAGTTCCGGATCCTCGTCGCGACAGACCGCCTTGTGACGCCAATCCATAGCTTCCAACTCCTAGTCAGGTCTTAGCCCGTGCGCCACAAAGACGCCCTAGCTATTGTTCTTCGGCTGTTAACGCGCGCACACAAATGTTTCTGCGCTGTTGCATACGATGCTTTCACAGGCTGAACAGATGTCAATAGAACTGCGTTAACACGTGGGCAATGTCACTGCGCTACCGGGTTACCGGTCCACTCACCCGTTTGTACTACACTCAGATCCACTTGCGCTCTAAATTTCTTGCTCTCACAGCAAGCTCGCAGGTCAAGCCCTTCTCAAGCCTGTTTAACGGCCGGTGCGACCACGCCGATCGCATCCGGAACCGAGGCAAAAGTCATCGTCTGACGCAAACCGATGTAATCCCCGTCGATCTGGCACGCCACCGGTGTGTCGCTGCTCACCCGCAGCCACGGCAGGTCGTCTTCGCGGATCAGATGGCGCGCGGTGATGTCCGGTTTGGCCGACATCATCCGCCGGACCAGACCGAGATTGGCCCACACGTTCATGCTCGTGATGGCGAACACCCCGAGCCCGGTGTCGAAGGTGGTGTCCGGGTTGGTCCACACCGGCCGGGTGTTGGCGTAGGTCCACGGGCTGGAGTTGGAGACGAACGCGAAGTGCACCCCCGGCACCGGTTCGCGGCCCGGCAGTTCGACGGTCAGCTGCGGTTCCCGTCGGGCGCTGGACAGCATCTCGCGGATGGCGACCCGGATGTAGCGCGATGCGGTCACCTTGCGGCCCTTGGCCCGTTGGGCCTCCACCGCCGCCACCACGTCCCCGTCGACACCCATGCCTGCGGTGAACACTCCCCAGCGTTCCCCGCAGTTCATCAGCCCGATCCGTCGCCACGGGGTCCCGCGGCGGTGCTCGCCGAGCAGGTCGACGACCTGGTTGGTGGCCTCGATGGGATCGGGGCTGATGCCGAGCGAACGGGCGAACACGTTGGCCGACCCGCCGGGCACCACGCCCACGGCAGGGGTGTGGGACGACCCTTCTGCCAGCACCCCGTTGACCACCTCGTTCACCGTGCCGTCGCCGCCGTGCACGATCAGCACATCGGTCCCGTCGCGGGCGGCCTGGGCACCGATCTCGATGGCATGGCCGCGGTGGTCGGTGTGCACCACGGTCAGCTCGACCTGGCTCTCCAGCGCGTGGGCCAGCAGATCACGGCCCGCCGGGGTCGTCGAGGTCGCGTTCGGGTTGACGATCAGGACGGCACGCACGGGGTATCAGCCTAACCGCGAATCGGGGCGCGGCGCACCGAGTGTCGAAACCCCGGGTGACCGGACGGGTTCGTGACGATGATCACTCGATGAACAGTTGAGCCGTCGATGTCGTTGGTGCGCAAGTCTATTCAGACCGCAGCGTTGGCCAGCAGCGGTGGGCACGCACCGTGGAGGTCAGTGGCCAGCTCGAAATGCCAGGTCTCGTTGGCGTAGATCTGGCACAGCCCGAACCGCGGGCCGTTGGCGGTCATCCACTGCGCCGCACCCGCACCGCCGATGTCGACGGCCGCGCCGACCACATGGCGGGAATGTTCCGGCAGCTGGACGTACTGGCGGGCGGCCGCGAAACTGCCGTAGGTCAGGATCGCGTCCTCCAACAACTGACGCTGGAACTCCGGTGTGCGCCAGCCCGAGGTGACGGTGACCTCGACACCCTCGGTGGCGGCCGCCGTCGTGGCGTTCTGCAGCGCGTGCAGTAGCGCCGGATCCAGCCGGCCGATCTCGGGATCGGCCACGTCGAAGGCGGTGCGCGCCTGCGTCGGCTGCTCGGCGGGCTCGGCGTGCGCGACGGGTGCGGTCAGGGCGGCCACCAGGGCCAGCGCGCTCGCCGTCAACACCATCCGCATCGGCCCAGTCTAAGGGTCGATATCACCGTCGAGGTAACGCCATGCGCCATCGGAGGTCCGGGTGAACCGGCTGCGCTCGTGCAGGATGTGGCGCCGCCCGTGCTGCTGATATTGCGCGCGGAACTCGACGATGCCCGCGTCGTCATCCTCGCCGCCGGCCTCGGTGTCCACGATCTGCAACCGGCGCCAGGTGACGGTGTCGTCGAGATCGAGCCGACGCGGCCGGGTTTCGGGATGCCACGACCGCAACAGGTACTCGGTGTTCCCCGCTGCGAAGGCGCTGAACCGCGACCGCATCAGCGCCAAACAGCTCGGCGCCGCCACGGTGCCGTCGTGCAGTGGGCCGCAGCACGTGCGGTAGGTCTGCCCGGATCCGCACGGGCAGTTCGCTTTATCCGACATGATCGGCGATCACCTCCACCAGGGATTGCACATCGGTGCGCTCCGGCGACCACGTCAGCGCGATCTTCGCTGACGCCCAGGTGCTTTCGTCGATCGGGATCAGTTTGAACTCGGGCGGGGAGAAGATCCGGCCGATCGCCGAGGCCGGCGCGTAGGTCACCAGCGCCACCAGGTGCCGGTTGAACACCGCGGTGGCCATCGCCAGTTCGCCGCCCAGATCGTTGGTGGTGCGCACGATTCGGGTGATGCCGCGGATGTTCAGGTTGCGGGTCAGTTCGGCGAGCACCACCGGGTTGGGCCGGGCGAAGTCGATGACCACATCACGGTCGCGCAGCGCCTCGATTGACACGCGCTCGGCGGCGGCCAGCGGGTCGTCGTGGCGGACGGCGATCGCCCCCGGGTAGCTGGCCACGACCCGGTAGGGGAGGCGCCGGTCGGCCGACGGCAGGTGGATCAGGCCGATGTCGAGTTGGCCGGCAACGATTTTTGCGGTCACCTCCGCCGCCGACCCCGGCAGGCTGAACTCGGTGGCGGTGGGCAGTGCGGCGACCGCCGTCTCCAACCGGGCCAGGAAGTCCGACGGGGCGTAGGCCGTCGCACCCACCCGAACGGGATTGGCGGCCTTGGTCACCCGAGCGGCCGTCGCCTTGAGGTCCTCGACCCGGCGCAGGATGTCGCGGGCCGGGTCCAGCAGTTCGGTACCCAACGCGGTGAGCCGCACCCGGTGGTAGTCCCGGTCGAACAGCGCGCCGCCCAGTTCGGCCTCCAGCAGCTTGATCTGTTTGCTCAGCGGCGGCGGGGTGATCATCAGCCGTTCGGCGGCCCGTTTGAAGTGCAGCTCCTCGGCGACCGCGACGAAGTAGCGCAGCCTGGTGATGTCGACGTGCATGCGGTGGCTCTCCGACGGTGGGTGGAGCCTGTGATCCTATTCAGTTGCGACGCGCCTGCCGGAACGGGATGTCCCGATCGACCTCGGGCTCCTTGGGCAACCCCAGCACCCGTTCGCCGATGATGTTGCGCTGGATCTGGTCGGTGCCACCGCCGATCGAGGTGAAGAACGCATTCAGGGTCAGGAAGTTGACGTCATCGGCCTCGGGATTGTCGGGTCCGGCCAGCAGTGCCCGGGCGCCCAGGATGTCGGTTTTCAGCCGCGCCTCGGCGTGCAGGATGCCCGACATGGCCAGCTTGCCCAGCGACATCACCGGACTGGAGGTGCCCTGCTTGGCCTCCGCCTTGGCGCGGGCGTTGTTGAGACCGTTGAGCTCCCGCAGGGCCAGTACATCGGCCAGCGCGCGACGCATCGCCGCATCGTCGAGTCGTCCGTGGTCACGGGCGAGATCGACCAGGATGTTGGCCTTCGAACTGTTGCGCCCGGACCGTCCGGCCGATCCCATCAGCGACCGCTCGTAGGCCAGCGCAGTCTGCAGCACCCGCCAGCCGTTGCCGACACCGCCGACGACATACGCATCGGGGACCCGGGCATCGGTGATGAACACCTCGTTGAAATGCGATTCGCCGGTGATCTGGGTCAGCGGCCGCACGTCGATCCCGGGCTGGCGCATCGGCACGATGAAGAAGGTGATGCCCTGATGCTTGGGCACGTCCCAGTCGGTGCGGGCGATCAGCAGGGCGTACTCGGAGGTCTGCGCACCCGAGGTCCAGACCTTCTGCCCGTTGATCACCCAGTCGTCGCCGTCGCCGTGTTGATCCCCCGGTCGCTTCGCTCCTGCCCGCCGTACGGCCGAGGTCCGGACCCCGGCCAGGTCCGAGCCCGCGCCCGGCTCGCTGTAAAGCAGGCAGGTGCGCACCTTCTCGGTCAGGAAGTCGTGCAGCAGATCGGCTTTGAGTGTCTCGGTGCCGAACTTCAGCGCGGTGTTGGCGGGGATGCTGAACTTGTCCTGGCAGGCCCCCGGGGCGCGGACGGCCCGGAACTCCTCGGCGATGATCTTGGCCAGCGCATTGGGGTAGCCGCGGCCGTACCACTGCGCGGGGTAGGTCGGCGCCCCGTAGCCGGCGGCGACCACCGTCTCCAACCAGGAGATGCGCTCCGGCGAGCTGACCCACGGGTCATCGGATTTGGGAAGTGTTGTCCCAGACCAGTTCTGCGCCAACCAGTCGCGGACCTCGGCGCGCAGTTCCTCCGGCGTGGGTTGCTCGGTCACCTCAGGCTCCCTTCGAGATCAGGTAGCGCTCGCGATGCTGATCGGACGAGCCGAACAGTGCCAGGCCGGTGCGGGCCCGTCGCACGAACAGATGTGCCGGATGCTCCCAGGTGAAGCCGATGCCGCCGTGCATCTGGACGGCGGCCATGGCGGTGCGCACGTAGGCCTCGGCGCAGGCGAACCCGGCCAATGCAACGGCACCGCTGCGGTTTTCGGCGTTCTCGAACTCGGCGGCCGCATGCTGGGCTGCCGAGGTCGCCGACTCGACGTCGATCAGCACGTCGGCGGCCATGTGTTTGAGGGCCTGGAAACTGCCGATCGGGCGGCCGAACTGGATGCGGGTCTTCAGGTAGTCGACGGTCATGTCGAAGATGCGCCGTGCGCCGCCGGCCTGCTCACCGGCCAGCGCGATGACCGCCAGATCGAGGGCCTGCTGCACCGCCGGCCAGCCGGCGTCGCCGAGCCGGCGCGCCGGGGTGGCGGTGAAGGTGTAGGTGGACAACCGCACGGTGGGGTCGAAGACGTCGGCGGGCGTCCGGTCGAATCCGGGTGCGTCCCGCGCGACCTCGTAGATGCCTAGATCGGTCCCGGTGCGCGCGACGACCAGGATGACATCGCTGATCTGGCCGGACAGCACGTAGTGGGCGGTGCCGGTGAGCGTCCCGTCTGCCTCGGCACGCACGTCGACACTCTCGGCGGTCCAGGTGCCGGTGGGACCGGTGACCGCGACCGTCCCGATCGAGGTGCCCTCGGCCAGGCCGGGCAGCAGGCGTTGCCGGTCGGCGTCGGTACCCGCGGCCCGGATGAGGCCCACGGCCAGCACCGCGCTGGCCAGCCACGGGCCGGGTAGCAGCGCGGCGCCGATCTCCTCGGCGACGGCCTCCAGCTCGGGGGCGCCCAGGCCGACGCCGCCGTACTCGGCGTCCACGAGCAGCCCTGTCACCCCCTGGGCGGCCAGCGCTGCCCACAGATCGCGGTCGTACCCGTCATCGCCGGCCATCACGCGCCGCACATCGGTCTCGGTGCAGCGGTCGGCCAGCAGGTCGCGGACGGCGGACCGGAATTCGGCCCGCTCGGCGGTGCTGATCGTCACCCGTCCATGCAACGTGGTGATCGCCGCGATGTCCATCATCGTTCGGCACACCGATACGTTTCCGATCGCGACACGGGCGGGTGCGCGCAGCGGCGACGCGTCGGTACCGTACAGGCGTGACCGATCGCCGATTGCTGCTCCTGAACGGGCCGAACCTGAACATGCTGGGCACCCGGCAGCCGGAGATCTACGGTGCCACCACGCTCGCCCAGGTCGAGCAGCAGGTGACCGAGGCCGCCGCCGGGCTCGGTTTCGAGGTGCGCGCGCTGCAGAGCAATCACGAGGGCGACCTGATCGACGCCATCCACATCGCCCGCGAGGACTGTGCCGGCATCATCATCAATCCCGGCGCCTACAGCCACACCTCGGTGGCCATCCCGGATGCGCTGATCGCCGCCGAGCTGCCGGTCGCCGAGGTGCACCTGAGCAATATCCACCGCCGAGAGCAGTTCCGGCACCACTCGTATGTCTCGGCGGTCGCTGAGGTGGTGATCGCCGGCGCCGGGCCGCAGGGCTATCTGTTCGCCGTGCAGTATCTGGCCGGCCGGGTGTCGTGACCCAACCGCCGATCGTCAGGTACGCGGGCTTCCTGGTCGCGGCCGAGGGTATCGCCGCCCTCGTCATGGCCGCGGTATTGCTGATCCGCGCCGTCGGTGGCGCCGATCAACACATCGTCAACGGGTGGGGCACCGCGATCTGGTTCATCCTGATCGGCGCTGGTGTCGTCACCGGCGGTTGGGCGTTGATCACCGGCCGGCGATGGGGACGCGGTATCGCGGTGCCGACCAATCTGCTGCTGCTGCCGGTGGCCTGGTATGTCATCACCAGCCACCACGCCGTCTACGGCATCCTGGTCGGGCTGCTGGCGCTGGCCACGCTGGGCATGTTGTTCAGCCCGTCGTCGGTGCAGTGGATGGCCGGCCGGGATTAGATTTCGGCGGCGAGCCGCCAATCAGGCCTCGCCGGCCAGCGCGTCCAGTTCGGGTCCGGACACCCGGTAGGTGGTCCACTCGTTCTGCGGCTTCCCGCCGA
Organism: Mycobacterium sp. C31M; assembly: GCF_053345865.1. Lineage (NCBI taxonomy): Bacteria > Bacillati > Actinomycetota > Actinomycetes > Mycobacteriales > Mycobacteriaceae > Mycobacterium > Mycobacterium sp. C31M. The sequence continues at coordinate 214,741 of NZ_JBKFAX010000009.1, forward strand.
CGGCGTCGTACAGCGCGATGGCGTTGACGTTCCAGTTCAACACCGCCCAGGACAGCCGGGTGTAACCGTGCGTGCGGCATTCGGAGGCCAGCGTGGCGAGCAGCTTGCGGGCCAGCCCGCGGCGGCGGAACGCCGGGCGCACGAACAGGTCCTCCAGGTAGATCCCGGACACCCCGTCCCAGGTGGAGAAGTTCAGGAACCACACCGCGGTAGCGGCGGCCTGACCGTCGATCTCCACGATATGGGCATAGGCGGTCGGTCGGTCACCGAACAGCGCTGTGTGCAGCGAGGATTCGGTGACGACGCATTCGTCGGCGGCCTTCTCGAACTCGGCCAGCTCGCGGATCATCGCGACGATCTCGGCCTCGTCGCCGGCACGGGCCGGCCGGATCAACTGTGTCATGCGCGGTCCGCTTCGCTTCTCGCTGCCGTCATGTGGTGCTGGCCCCCAGTCCTGTCAGGATCGTCCGGAATTTGGTGGTGGTCTCGTCGACCTCGTCATCGGGATCGGATTCGGCGACGATCCCGCCGCCGGCATGTGCCAGCGCGGTACGCCCGTCGGCCGAGAGCACCGCGCAGCGGATGGACACCACCCAGCGCCCGTCGCCGTTGGCGTCGCACCAGCCGACCGCGCCGGCGTAGAAACCGCGGTCACCCTCGAGCTCGGTGATCAGTTCGGCGGCCAGATCGGTCGGCACGCCGCCGACGGCGGGGGTGGGGTGCAGCGCGAGCGCCAGATCCAGCGCGGTGGTCTGCGGACTGCGTAGCCGGGCCCGGATCGGGGTGCTCAGATGCCACAACGCGTCGGTGCCGTGCAGCTGCGGCTCGGCGGCGATCTGCAGGTCCACACACAGCGGTTCCAGCGCCGCGCGCATCGTGTCGACCACCAGGGCATGTTCGTGGCGGTTCTTGCCCGACGCTGCCAGTGCTGCGGCCTGGGCGGCATCGGCCGCCGGGTCGGCCGATCGGGGTGCCGAGCCGGCGAACGGCTGACAGATCACGGTGTCACCGGTGCGGGCGACCAGCAGTTCGGGGCTGGCCCCCACCAGCACCCCGTCGGTGCCGGCCGGGGACAGCTCGGCCAGATACACCGTGGCCGACGGGTCGGCCGCGGCCAGCCGGGTCAGCACCGAGCGGGCGTCCCACGGGTGATCGGCGGTCAGCCGCAGGGCCCGGGCCAGCACCACCTTCTGCAGCGGTGACTGCGGTTCGCGCAGCCTGCGCACCGCTTCGGCGACCCGGGCGCGGTGCTCGCCACCGGGCGGCAGGGTGTCGCGTGAGCGCACAACGGGCGCGGGCGTGTCGGGCCAGGCCGGCAGCACACCGGCGGCGTGCACGGCCGTCGGGCTGTGCAGGGCGGCCGGGCCGGACAAGTCAAAAGGTAAAGCGCCCACGATGATCGGAACGGTGCCGGCCCGCAGTGCGGACTGCGCCGCGGCGATCTCGTCGAACCCGTCCGCCACACCATCGGCCAACACCGTGCCCGACGGCCCGGACAGCACGAACGACGGTGTCACGACGACGGCGGCAGGCACGGGTTGGGGTGTCCGGTCAGCCCGAGCGCGCTGATCTGCCGGATGCCCTTCTCGAAACCGCACACCGCGATCGAGGCGGCCGCCATCGAGAACCGGACCCCCTCCGACACCGGCAGTTCGACCCAGCGGCTCAGCAATGACCGGGAGAAGTGGCCGTGTCCGACGAACACCACGTCCCGGGTTTCCATATGGGCCAACGCCACCGTGATGGCCCGGTCGGCACGCTCGGTGACCTGGGCCGCCGTCTCACCACCCGGGCACGGATGGGTCCACACCGTCCAGCCCGGCACGGTCTCCCGGATCTGTGGGGTGGTCAGACCCTCGTAGTCGCCGTAATCCCACTCGGCCAAATCGGGGCACACCTCGGTGACGCTCAGCCCGGCCAGTTCGGCGGTCTCCAGGGCGCGCCGACGCGGGCTGCTGATCACCACCGGGTCATGCAGCTGCAGCTCGCCGAGCGCCGCGGCGGCCAGCCGGGCCTGATCGCGGCCGATATCGAGGAGTTCCAGGTCGGTGCGCCCGGTGTGGCGGCCGCTGCGCGACCACTCCGTTTCCCCGTGCCTCAGCAGTAACAACCGATGCTGGTGGACGCTCACCGTCGCGATTCTGCCGCACGTGCCCGTCATCTGTTGCATCCGCGTGCTTGGATGGAGGTGTGACGCGGGTATTAGCGGTCGCCAATCAAAAGGGTGGGGTAGCCAAGACGACGACGGTGGCGTCGTTGGGTGCGGCGATGGTGGAAAAGGGCCGACGGGTGCTGCTCGTCGACCTGGACCCGCAGGGCTGTCTGACGTTCTCGTTGGGGCAGGACCCCGACAAGCTGGCGGTCTCGGTGCACGAGGTACTGCTCGGCGACGTGGAACCGGGCGCCGCGCTGATCGAGACGGCTGAGGGGATGACTCTGCTGCCGGCGAATATCGATCTGGCCGGTGCCGAGGCGATGCTGCTGATGCGGGCCGGCCGCGAGTACGCGCTCAAGCGGGCGCTGACCAAGGTCGCCCACGATTTCGATGTCGTTGTCATCGACTGCCCGCCGTCGCTGGGGGTGCTGACGCTCAACGGGTTGACCGCGGCCGATGAGGTGATCGTGCCGCTGCAGTGCGAGACCCTGGCGCATCGTGGGGTCGGGCAGTTCCTGCGCACCATCAACGATGTCCAGCAGATCACCAACCCCGAGCTCAGCCTGCTCGGTGCGCTGCCGACGCTGTACGACTCGCGGACCACCCACAGCCGCGATGTGCTGCTCGACGTCGCCGATCGCTACAACCTGCCGGTGCTGGCGCCGCCGATCCCGCGCACCGTGCGGTTCGCCGAGGCCAGCGCGTCCGGGTCATCGGTGCTCGCGGGCCGGAAGAACAAGGGCGCCAACGCCTATCGTGAGCTCGCCGAATCTCTGCTCAAGCACTGGAAATCGGGAAAGGCGCTGGCGACGTTCACGCCCGAGGTCGTCTGAACAGGCGACCGGTGTGTCGGTCCCAGACTCGGAACCCCGTCAGGGCGCTGCCAGCGCCGCCACGATGTCACCGCGCTGCTCGATGAGCGTCGACCCGGCGACCGTCGGGACCACGGCAGCCTCACCGGGTTCCCGGGCCAGCTCGATATGTTTTATGCCGGTACCGGTTTCGGCGTTGAACACGTCATAACCGTCGGTCACCGGAACCAGTAGCTGCCCGGCCATCACGGTGCCCGGCCCGACCGGCGCGCCCTCGGCGGCGGGGGAGACGGTGTACTTGTACTTCAACCCGTCGGCCTCGAACACCAGCAGCGAATCCCCGGTCCACCAGGTGATCAGATCGCCGGCCCGCGACATCGTCGCGTTCGGCGACGGGGCGGCATCCAGCAGCGTGCTGGCCGTGACGGTCCCGGTGTCGTCGACGATGTTCACCACCGGTTTCGGGGCGGGCAGGTACACCGCGGTGGTCGTGTCGGACACCACGATCACCCGGGCATCCTCGGTGTCCACCGAAACCCCGGGCTGCTGTTCGTATTTGACCTCGGGGACGTCCTCCTCATCGGAGACCCGCAACAGCGTCAGTCGCAGCTCGGTCTGCTGCGGGCAGGACTCCAGGATCGACACCGCGGCCGAACTGGCCTGCGCCGAGAGCAGCCGGCACAGCGGATCCACCGGCACATCCGGTTTCACCCGAGCATCCAAGGCGCCCCAGCTGAGCATCCGCACCATGTCCGAACGCCACAGCTCCAGTCGGCTGTCGCCATAGGACAGCACCACCGTGCCGTCGGTGGACAGTTTCACCTCGGCATCGGCGTAGGCGGTGCGGGCAGGGCCACGCTTGCCGGTGCCGGCGTCGATGGTGCTGACCTGACCGCAGCCACGGGAATCCGGGTACACCGCGACCGCGTACTGGTAGGCCGAGGTCACCCCGCACAGCTCCCGATCACGCTCATAGCGCCACAGCTCGGACCCCGAAGCCGGGTCGCGGCCGATCACCGCACGGCCGTCGCCGGTCACCAGAGCGCCCGAAACGACAAGGGGCTGAGTGGTTTTTGCGCTCGGCTCCGACCACACCTGGTTCAGCCGATCCGGCACCTCGGTGGCCGGGGTCAGGCTGGGTACGGTCTGCGCGGCTGGGCGGCTGATCGTCGCCCGGGCGTCACTGGTCCACCACAGCAGCGCGGCGACCACGACCACCACCGCCGCGATGGCGCCGGCCGCGATCAGATCGCCACGGGTGCGGCGCTCCGGATGCGGCGGGCAGGAGCGCAGCGACCCGGGGATTTTTGGTGTCACTCAGCCGCGGCGGGCGTGCTGGCCTTGCGCGGGCGGCGGCGACGGCGCCGCTTGGCAGGGGCGGCCTCGCCACCGTCGGCGTCGGCACCGGAATCCTCGGTCGCCGCCTCCGCCGGTGCCGCATCGGTGCCCTCGACATGGCCGGTGGCGGACTGGCCGCCGCGGGTGCGCCGACGGTTGCGGGTGCGGGCGGGCCGTTCGGTGCGCTCGGCGCGTTCGCCCTCGGTGCGCTTCTTGGGCGCCCGCGGTGCGGCCACCGAACCGGTGACACCGGTCGGGATGTTCAGCTCTTCGTACAGATGCGGTGAGCTGGAATAGGTTTCGGCCGGTTCCGGGGTGTCCAGCCCGAGCGCCTTGTCTATCATCGACCAGCGCGACAGCTCGTCCCAGTCGACCAGGGTGACCGCGATACCGGTCTTGCCTGCGCGGCCGGTGCGCCCGATCCGGTGCACGTAGGACTGCTCGTCCTCGGGGATCTGGTAGTTGATGACGTGGGTGATGTCGTCGATGTCGATACCACGCGCGGCCACGTCGGTCGCGACCAGCACGTCGACATCACCGGTGCGGAACGCCTTGAGCGCCTTCTCGCGGGCGATCTGACCCAGGTCACCGTGCACGGCGCCGACCTTGAATCCGCGCTCGGCCAGCTCATCGGCCACCTTCTGGGCGGTGCGCTTGGTGCGGGTGAAGATCATCGTCGCGCCGCGGGCCTCGGCCTGCAGGATGCGGCTGACCATCTCGATCTTGTCCAGCGCGTGGGCCCGGTAGATGAACTGCTCGGTGGTGTCGTGGGTCTGCGAGGACTGTGCGGACTCCGCCCGGATGTGGGTCGGCTGGTTCATGAAGGTGCGGGCCAGCGTGATGATCGGGTCCGGCATGGTCGCCGAGAACAGCATGGCCTGCCGGTTGTCCGGGGTGAGCTTGAGGATGCGCTCGATATCGGGCAGGAAGCCCAGGTCCAACATCTCGTCGGCCTCGTCGAGCACCAGCACGCTCAGCCCGCCGAGCTGCAGGTGGCCCTGCTGGGCCAGGTCGAGCAGCCGGCCCGGGGTGCCGACCACGACGTCGACGCCCTTCTGCAGGGCCTCGATCTGCGGCTCATAGGGGCGGCCGCCGTAGATGGCGGTCACCGTGAACTTGCGGTCCCCGGCCATCAGGTTCTGGCTGGCGCCGTTGAGGTCGTCGAAGACCTGCAGACACAGTTCGCGGGTGGGCACCACGACCAGGGCGCGCGGGGCGCCGGTCAGCGGGCGGGTCTCGTCGGTGGAGATCCGGTGCAGCAGCGGTACGCCGAAGGCCAGCGTCTTGCCCATACCGGTGCGGGCCTGGCCGATCAGGTCGTCGCCGGCCAGGGCGAGCGGCAGGGTCAGTTCCTGGATGGCGAACGGGTGTTCCTTGCCGCTGTCGGACAGTGCGCGGACGATCTCGTCGCGCACGCCCAGGTCGGCGAAGGTGGTGGTCGGTTTGCTGGTGAGTGCAGTCATAGTGTGTTCCGGCGGCTGGGGGCCGCCGACAGCCTTTCGCTTGTCAATCCTCGTCGCGTCCACGCGCGCACGACGATGACGAGTAAAAGGCGGAATATCCCCAGTTGGGCGGGCTATACCGCTCCGTCGGGCCCTGCCTTTGGTGGCGGGCCGAACCACGTGCACGCACATTTCTCCGGTGGCGAGCGGCATCCGGGAGTCCCGGCGAAGTCGCCACCGAGAACCCATGATAGCTGGTCACGCCGCTGAACCCGGCATTACGCAGGTTTGGCGGGTGTATTCGGTGGGCATGTACCCGTCTCGTGACCCCGCATGCAGTGATCTCGGGGGCCGGGATCGCCGGACCCGCACTGGCCCATCAGCTCACCGCGCACGGCTGGCGGACCACCGTCATCGAACGGTTTCCCGCCCGTCGGGAAGAGGGCCAGAACGTGGACATCCGCGGCGCCGCCCGCGAGGTGGTGCGTCGCATGGGCGTCGAGCCCGATGTTCGGGCGGCCGGCACCGGCGAGGTCGGCACCCGCTTCGTCACCGCCGATGGGGAGCCGGCGGCATCGTTCCCGGTGGGCGAACCCGGTGGCCCCGACGGGCCGACCGCGGACCTGGAGATCCTGCGCGGCGAGCTGTCGCGCATCCTCGTCGAACACTCCCCGTCCACCGACTACCGCTTCGGCACCGAGATCGCCGATGTCGTCGACGACGCCGACCGGGTCGCCATCACGCTGACCGACGGGTCGGTGCTGGAGTCCGATGTGCTGGTCATCGCCGAGGGGCTGCGCTCGCGGTCGCGTCGATTCGTCACCGATGTCCAGGTCGGCGAGCTCGGCATGTACTTCGCCTACGCCACCATCACCCGCCGTGACGGCGACGACCGGTGGTGGAACTGGCAGCACGCCACCAACCGGCGCTCGGTGCACCTGCGGCCCGACAACCTGGGCACCTGCCGCGCCATCCTGACCTTCATGTCCGATGTCCGGGGATTCGAGGATCTCGACCGCGCGGGTCAGCTCACCATCTTGCGCCGCACCTTCGCCGATGTCGGCGGTGCTGCCGGCCGCATCCTCGACGAGATCGACCGCGGTGCCCCGATGTACTTCTCCGCGGTCGGTCAGGTGGCCGCGCCGGTGTGGAGCACGGGGAGGGTGGCACTGCTCGGTGACGCCGCCTTCTGCAACGCCACCTTCGGCGGTGCCGGCACCAGCCTGGCGCTCATCGGCGGTTACGTGCTGGCCGGCGAGCTCGGCGCGGGTGGGGACGTCCGGTCCGCGCTGGCCGCCTACCGCGCGGTCATGCAACCGTTTGTCGACACCGCCCCCGAGGTCCGCGAATCGGTGCTGCGGCTGGCCAACCCGCGCACCCGGCTCGGTATCCGCTTGTTGCACGCCGGCGCCGGGTTGTCGGCCGGACCTGTCGGACGCGCTGTCGACGCGCTCGTCGGCGACCGCATCTCCGGTATCGCCGGTGCCGACCTGCGGCTGCCGGAGTACCCGTGCGCGCAGCCGTCGGTGAGGTGAGGCAGGGCGTTTAAGGTTGGTCCATGACCTCGACGCCGTCCGAAACCGGGCCCGCACGCGTGGCCGTGGATCACCCGGGCATCACCGAGCTGTTCGCGCTGCTGGCCTACGGCGAGGTTGCCGCATTCTATCGGCTGACCGAGGAGGCGCGGATGGCGCCGAACCTGGCGGGCCGGATCAACATGGCCAGCATGGCTGCCGCCGAGATGCGCCATTACGAGCTGCTGCACGACGCGTTGTCGGCGCGCGGGGTGGACACCGTGCCGGCGATGACGAAATACGCACCGGCCCTTGAGAACTACCACCGGCTGACCACGCCGAGCACCTGGCTGGAGGCCTTGGTCAAGACCTATATCGGCGATGCGCTGGCGGCCGATTTCTACCTGCAGATCTCCGATGCGTTGCCGCCCGAGGCTGCCGGGGTGGTCCGCTCGGTGCTCTCGGAGACCGGGCACTCGCAGTTCGTGGTGGCCGAGGTGCGTGCGGCGGTGACCGCCAGCGACCGGCAGCGTCACCGGCTGGCGCTGTGGTCGCGGCGCCTGCTCGGCGAGGCCATCACCCAGGCCCAGTTCGTCCTGGCCGACCGCGACGACCTCGTCGATCTGGTGGTCAGCAGCAGCGAGGGCCTGGCCCAGCTGTCCGAGTTCTTCGACACGCTGCAGGCCACCCACATCAGCCGCATGCAGGAACTCGGCCTGGCCTGATCGCTACCGGGTGCAGGTCGCGATCATCGAGTTGTTGGCCTGTACGGCCAGCGCGGTGCCGTTGCCGTCCAGGATGGCGCAGTTGAGCTGACCGCCGACGCTGGTCGCCGTGACCGAGGACAGCGTCACGCCGGGATTCAGTGTCACCGTCTTGACCCATGGCAGTGCGACGTTCACATCGGTCTGCAGAGCGCCCTGCTGGTCGGTGTAGATGATGGTCACCAGGTCGATCAGTTGGCGGTTACCGGTTACCCGATAGGTGACGGTCTGCGCGGCGGCCGCCGGGTCCATCGCCGCCGGTGGTGCCGGCGCGGCGGGCACCGGGACCTGGGCGGGGGCGGGCACCTCGGCGGTGGGCGTCACCTCGGGTGTCACGGTTGCCGACGGGGTCGGGGTGACGGTGGTGACCCGCTCGGGGGCCATACCGGGCAGGTCGGCGGCGGGTGCGGTCGGCGTGGCGGTGACGGCATCGTCGGCCGGTGCTGCCGAGGTGGTCGCGGCGGTGACGGTGCCGCTGTCGCCGCCTCCGAGGATGACGCCGGTGCAGATCACCGCGACCATCAGGATGACGCCCGCGACGCCTGCCACCCAGATCCAGCGCCGGTCCAACTGCTCGTGATAGTCGTGCGGGTACTCGTAGTCCGCCGCGTAGTCCGCCGCGTAGTCGGCTTCGTAGTCGGCTTCGTCGGCGGCCGCGTAACGACGCTGCCGGTCGGTGGGGTAGTCGGAGCCGTACCGCGGGTCGTAGCCGGCGCCATGGTCGGTGTCGTCGTCCGACCGGTAGCCGTCGCGGGTAGTCGAATATGACGAATACTGCCTGCTCATAACGTAATTCCCAGATCGCTCGGTGCCTTTGACTCGATGCTAATGGGGCAAAAGTTACAGATGATGTTGACGCGCTCTCGGTCAGGTCACGGTCCGGACTCGGTCTGGTTCACCCGCTTCGCTCACGGCGCAACGACCAGAGCGCGCCTCCCTGCTGCAGGTGCGGCAGTGTCCACTAGCCTGATTGCACGCACCGCCAACCAACCGAAAGGGCCCAGCGTGGACATCAAGATCGGGGTCGCCGACAGCCCGCGAGAGCTGGTCATCAGCAGCGCGCAGTCACCCGACGAGGCGGAGAAGGCGATCGTCGACGCCTTGGGACAGGGTTCGTCCGTGCTGTCGCTGACCGACGAGAAGGGCCGCCGTTATCTGGTGCAGTCCGCCAAGATCACCTATGTGGAGATCGGCCCCACCGACGGGCGCAAGGTCGGGTTCGGCACCGTCGGCGCCGAGGTCGTCAAGGACTAGGACCGGGTGAGCGGCACGTGTGACAGTCCGCCCCAGGCGAACTGCACCGTGCCCTCCACGGCCGCCTCCTTCGAGATGGGGCGGTCGTTGTCCAGCCAGTAGCGCGCACAGTCGACACTGGTGGACACCAGGCCCACCGCGATCATCCGGGCGCGGTGGGCCTCCAGTCCGGAGTCCCGGCTGATCAGGTCGAACACCGCGTCGGTGCACGATTCGGTGGCCACCTTCACCTGCGCCGCGACCTGCGGTTCGGTGACATAGTCGTTCTCGAAGATCAGCCGGTACCCCTGGCTGTCGTGCTCGACGAACTCGAAGAAGGCCTGCACTGCCGCGCGCAACCGCTGCCGGTTGTCGGTGGTGGTGCGCAGCGCCTGGCGCACACCGGACACCAGATTGTCGACGTGCCGTTGCAACACCGCGAGGTACAGCTCAAGTTTCGACGAGAAATGTTGGTACAGAACGGGTTTACTGACACCCGCGCGGTCGGCGATTTCGTCCATGCCGGCCGCGTGGTAACCGCGGTCGACGAACACCTCGCTGGCGGCGATGAGCAGTTGGCCGCGGCGCTCATCGCGGGGCAGTCGATTGCCGCGCCGGGTGGTGCCGGTGCCCGCCTTGGCGCCCCGCGCTCCGGCGGCGTTGGCGAGATCGCTCATCACGTCCTCAATCTCTAAAACAGCGTGCTCGTGGGCGCCACACTGGGCCCTTTCGCAGGAATCGGTCACCTGCCGATCGCCACGACATTACTACCGCACACAGATGGAGGTGTCGCCGTCGGCACACGTGTCGGTGGCGCGCCGGAACGGTATGCGTGCTCCGTTGTGCCATTCTGGTGCGGTGACCTATGACCCGGGCCGCCGCGGGGGCAACCGTGGGCCCGACGGGCTGGGGGTACCACCCAATCGCGGCGGCGAACGCAGCAACCAGGGAAACCGTTCCGGTGCCGAGCGTGCCCAGCGCCGCCGGCCCACCCATGTGAACCAGGGCCAGCCCCGCCGCGAGCCCGACGAGGGCCAACTGCGCACCGACCCGGAGATGGCGCCCGCCACCCGCAACCAGTGGCGCGAGCCGCTGCGCGCCCAGCGTGACCCGCTGGCCGACGAGGGACGCGCCCGGTCCAACCGCGACGAGCACCAGCAGTTCCGCAAGCAGAGCTGGCTCGGCCGGTTCATCTCGACCTACGGCTGGCGGGCCTACGCGCTGCCGATCCTGGCGGCGGTCACCGTCGTCGTCATCTATCAGACGGTGACCGGCACGCCGACGCCCGCGCCGGTCAATGCCGAGGGGCCGGTCCAGGCCCCGGTCGAATCGCCCAGCACCGAGATCGTCGGCGCCCCGCCCAAGGGCCTGACCCAGTACGACGCCAACCTGCCGGCCGGCATCCTGCCCGGTGGCGGCCCGTTCACCGAGGCCGGCGCCAAGACCTGGCACATCGTGCCGGGCACCAGCCCCAAGGTCGGCCAGGGCGCCGAGCGCACCTTCACCTACACCGTCGAGGTCGAGGACGGTCTGGACACCGCCAGCTTCGGTGGTGACGAGGGCTTCGCCCGGATGGTCAGCGAGACCCTGGCGAATCCGAAGAGCTGGACGCACAACCCGCAGTTCGCCTTTCTGCGTGTCGACAACGACAGTGAGGGACCGCCCGACTTCCGGGTGTCGCTGACCTCACCGCTGACCATCCGCGAGGGCTGTGGCTACGACATCCCGCTGGAGGCGTCCTGCTACAACCCGGCCTACCTGGGCGACCAGGCCCGGGTGTTCATCAACGAGGCCCGTTGGGTCCGCGGGGCCACCTCGTTCCAGGGTGACATCGGGTCCTACCGGCAGTACGTGATCAATCACGAGGTGGGCCACGCCATCGGCTACCGCCAGCACGAACCGTGCCCGGAGAACGGGGCGCTGGCGCCGATCATGATGCAGCAGACATTCTCGACCGCCAACAACGACGGTGCCCGGTTCGATTCGGGCTCGGTGCCCGCCGACGGACTGACCTGCCGGTTCAATCCCTGGCCCTATCCCATCGCCTGATCGCGGCGCACACTGGGGAACGGATCGACCGGAATTGCTGTTGTGTACCTGTGCCTGGTCTGATTGAGGCCAGGAATTCGTTTCTCGATTCGAGGAGTGCACGGTGACGTCACTGCCACCGCTGGTGGAGCCGGCCGCTGAACTGACCCGCGAGGAAGTCGCTCGCTACAGCAGGCATCTGATCATCCCTGACATGGGTGTCGACGGACAGAAGCGCCTGAAGAACGCGCGCGTCCTGGTCATCGGGGCGGGCGGACTCGGCTCGCCCACGCTGCTGTATCTGGCCGCCGCCGGGGTCGGCACCATCGGCATCGTCGAGTTCGACGTCGTCGACGAATCCAACCTGCAGCGCCAGATCATCCACGGCCAGTCCGATATCGGGCGGTCCAAGGCGCAGAGCGCGCGGGATTCCGTCCTGGAGGTCAACCCGCTGGTCAACGTTGTGCTGCACGAGCTGCGCCTGGAACCGGACAACGCCGTCGACCTGTTCGCCCAGTACGACCTGATCCTGGACGGCACCGACAACTTCGCCACCCGCTACCTGGTCAACGATGCCGCGGTGCTCGCCGGCAAGCCCTACGTGTGGGGCTCGATCTACCGGTTCGAGGGCCAGGTGTCGGTGTTCTGGGAGTCGGCACCCGACACGGTCGACGGAGAAAAGCAGGGCCTGAACTACCGCGATCTGTACCCCGAGCCGCCGCCCCCGGGCATGGTGCCGTCCTGCGCCGAGGGCGGGGTGCTGGGCATCCTGTGCGCCTCGATCGCCTCGGTGATGGGTACCGAGGCCATCAAGCTGCTCACCGGTATCGGTGACACCCTGCTGGGCCGGCTCATGGTCTACGACGCGTTGGACATGACCTACCGGACCATCAAGATCCGCAAGGATCCGGCGACCCCGAAGATCACCGAGCTGATCGACTACGAGGCGTTCTGCGGTGTGGTTTCCGATGCCGCTGCCGAAGCCTCGGCCGGATCGACGGTGACCCCGAAGGAGCTGCGCGACCTGCTCGACTCCGGCAAGCCGGTGGCCCTGATCGACGTCCGTGAACCGGTTGAGTGGGAGATCAACCACATCGAGGGCGCGACGCTGATCCCCAAGTCGGTGATCGAGTTGGGCGAGGGGCTGGCGACCGTGCCGCAGGACAAGACCGCGGTGCTGTACTGCAAGACCGGTATCCGGTCGGCCGAGATGCTGGCCGTGTTGAAGAAGGCCGGGTTCGCCGATGCACTGCACCTGCAGGGCGGCATCGTGGCCTGGGCGAAACAACTCGAACCCGACATGGTCATGTACTGACGTGGTGTCGAGCCTGGCACCGCTTAGGCTGACATCCGTGACTGACGATCTGCCACCCGACCACGTGCTGGCGGCGTTTGGTCTGGCCGGCCTGCGGCCGGTACCGCTGGGTCCCGCCTGGGAGGGCGGATGGCGGTGTGGTGAGGTCGTGCTGTCCATGGTCGCCGATCACGCCCGTGCCGCCTGGTCGGCCAAGGTCCGCGAGACGTTGTTCGCCGACGGCGTCCGGCTGGCCCGGCCGGTCCGCTCCACCGATGGTCGTTATGTGGTGGCCGGGTGGCGCGCGGACACGTTTGTGGCAGGCACCCCCGAAGCCCGCCATGACGAGGTGGTCTCGGCCGCGGTGCGGTTGCACGAGGCGACCGCCAAGCTGGAGCGGCCGCGCTTCCTGACCCAGCCGCCGGTGGCGCCGTGGTCGGATGTCGACGTCTTCATCGCCGCCGACCGGGCGGCCTGGGAGGATCGGCCGCTGCACAATCTGCCCGCCGGAGCCCGGGTGGCGCCCGGCACCGCCGACGGACAGAAGTCGGTCGAGCTGATCAACCAGCTGGCGGCGCTGCGCACACCGACCCGCAGCCCCAGTCAGCTTGTGCACGGCGACCTGTACGGCACAGTGCTTTTCGCCGGCACCGCCGCACCCGGTATCACCGATATCACCCCGTACTGGCGCCCGTCGTCGTGGGCGGCCGGGGTGGTGGTGGTCGACGCGCTGGCCTGGGGTGAGGCCGACGACGGGCTGGTCGAACGCTGGAACCCGCTACCGGAATGGCCGCAGATGTTGTTGCGCGCGTTGATGTTCCGCCTTGCGGTACACGCGCTGCACCCGCGCTCCACCGCCGCGGCGTTCCCCGGCCTGGCCCGCACCGCCGCCCTCGTCCGTCTCGCGCTGTAGTTCCTTGCGATTTGTGGAGCGAAACCCGTAATGATTACGGGTTTCGCTCCACAAATCGCTAGAACTCGTGGCGGTACTCGCGCAGCGAGATTCGGCTGTCGGTGGCCAGCACCCCCTCGGCGCGCAACCGCTCCAACTGTCGGGTCGCCAGATGCGGTGCCGGCTTGCCCGAGGCCGGAACCACCCGGTGCCACGGCAGATCCGAGGAATCGGTGCGCATGATCCAGCCGACGATCCGTGCACTGGACAGCCCCGCCGCCTCGGCGATGTCCCCGTAGGTGGCCACCCGGCCCGCGGGAATCCGGTCGACCAGATCCCGCACCGTCTCGACCTGTTCCTCGGTGACCGCGGCCATGCTCAGCCCAGATGGGTGCGGATGACGGCCGCGGTCTCGGCGGGCAGGGCCTGGGCGACCATGTGATCACAGTCCAGTTCGGTCAACGTGAAATCGCTGCCCAGCGCCCCGCGCAGCGTATCGATCAGCTCCGGTGTCGCGTACGGCGGAGTGGTCCGGGTGGCCAGGATCAGCGTGGTCGGAGTCCCGTTGCGGGGCAACGGGACCGGGTGGGTCAGCTCGCTCCAGTACGACATCGCGGCGGGCACGCTGATCCGCCAGCCCAGCCGCCCGTTCGACAGCGCGATCAGATGCTCGTCGAGTTCGCGTTCCAGCACCGCGGGATCGCGGCCGGCCACCTCACCCCAGGATCCGGACAACTTGTCGGCGCGGGCCTCGTCACGGTCGGGATAGTCGGGAGAGCTCAGCATCGCGTCGGCGATCTCGGCCATCCACTTTCCGTCCAGTGCCACCGCCGGGTCGAGCAGCACCAACCCGGCCACCAGATCCGGCCGCGCCGCCGCCAGCGCCAGGGCCACCGCGCCACCGAAGGAATGCCCGACCACCAGCACCGGGTCGCGGGCCTCGCCGTCGAGCAGCGCCGCCAGCGCCGCGACATTCGCCTCGATGGTCCACGGCGCCGCGTAGGAGGAACGGCCGTGCCCGATCAGATCCGGTGCCAGCACCGAGAACTCGGCGAGATGATCGTTGGCCAGGTCCTCGTAGCGCCGACCGTGCCCGGTCAGGCCGTGGATCGCCAGGATCTGCGCGGGGCCGGGCGGGCCGTAGCGGTAGGTGTGCAGGGCTGCAGTCACCTCACGATCGTAGGCGCAGGTCACGCTCGGTTGTCAGACCCCCGTGGTGTCATGCTGTCATGGCCGCACCACACACCGAGCTGACCCCGAGCACGCTCACCGAACCGGGTCTGCGCGGCACGGTGCGGGTGCTCGGCGGGGCCGGCACCGGTAAGAGTCGGCTGTTGACCGATGCGGCGACGGCCCACATCGCCGCCGGAGCCGACCCGGAATCGGTTCTGCTGCTGACCGGTTCGGCTCGCCTCGGTATGCAGGCGCGTGCCGCCGTCACCGCGGCGCTGTTGTCGGCCGGGATGCGCGGTGTGGTCCGCGAACCGCTGGTCCGCACCGTGCACTCGTACTGTTTTGCGGTGCTGCGGCTGGCCGCTCAGCGCACCGGTGGCCCGCCGCCGCGGCTGATCACCAGCGCCGAACAGGACGGCATCATCCGCGAACTGCTGGCCGGCGACCTGGAGGACGGTGCGGCCTACTGGCCCGTCGCCCTGCACCCGGCGCTGGGCACCGCCGGATTCGCCACCGAGCTGCGCGATCTGTTGTCGCGCTGCGCCGAACGTGGTGTCGACCCGGTCGCCCTGCAACGCCTCGGCAAGCTCTCCGGCCGCCCCGAGTGGGTGGCAGCCGGACGGTTCGCCGCCTCCTATGAACAGGTGATGCTGCTGCGCTCGGCGGTCGGGATGGCGGCCCCGCAGGCCACCGTGCCGGCGTTGGGCGCCGCCGAACTGGTGGGCGCCGCCCTGGACGCCTTCGCACTGGACCCCGATCTGCTGGCCGCCGAACGTGCCCGGGTGCGGCTGCTGCTGGTCGACGACGCCCAACACCTCGATCCGCAGGCCGCGCTGTTGGTGCGCGTGCTGTCGGCCGGTGCCGAGCTGACTGTGCTGGCCGGTGACCCCAACCAGACCGTCTTCGGTTACCGCGGTGCCGATCCGGCCCTGCTGCGCACCGACACCCCGGCCATCACGCTGGCCGCATCACACCGTTGCTCGGCGGCCGTCGCCGAGGCCATCGGCGCGGTCGCTTCCCGCCTGCCCGGTGCCGACCGGCCGCGGTCGTTCACCGGCGACCCGGACCGGCCGGGTTCGGTTTCCGTGCGGATCGCGGCGTCCCCGCACGCCGAGTCCACCCTGATCGCCGACGCGCTGCGCCGTGCCCACTTGGTCGACGGGGTGCCCTGGTCGCAGATGGCGGTCATCGTCCGGTCGGTGCCGCGGGTCGGCGCCGGGATCGGGCGGGCGCTCACCGCGGCCGGCGTGCAGGTCGACCTGCCCGCCCCGGACACCGGGCTGGCACAACAGCACGCCGTGCGGGCACTGCTCACCGTGCTGGAGGCGACCGCCACCGGACTGACCGGCGCCGCGGCGCTCGACCTCGTCACCGGCCCCATCGGGCGCATCGACCCGGTGACCCTGCGCCAACTGCGCCGCGCGCTGCGGCGCATCCTCGGCCACGACCGCGAGTTCGGCGAGCTGCTCGGCACGGCACTGCACCGGATCCCGGCCGGTCTACCGGCCGAGTTGCAGCGCAGCCTGCAGCGTGTGCAGGCAGTGCTGCGGGCCGCCCGCACCAGCCACCACAGCGCTGCCGATCCGCGGAACACGTTGTGGCAGGCGTGGAGCCGCAGCGGTTTGCAGAGGCGCTGGGTCAGTGTGGCCGACCGCGGCGGCCCCGGCGCCGACGCCGCCGAACGCGACCTGGCCGCGGTCACCGCACTGTTCGATGTCGCCGATCAGTATGTGTCGCGCACCAGCGGCGCGACCCTGGCCGGGCTGATCGCCCATATCGACACCCTGGCGCTGCCGTCCTCCGGCGGGGCCGGCAGCCACACCGATGCGGTGACGGTGTGCAGCCCGCACACCGCGTTGGACCGCGAGTGGGATTTTGTGGTGCTGGCCGGCGTTCAGGAAGGGTTGTGGCCCAACACGGTTCCGCGCGGCGGTGTGCTGGGCACCGGACACCTGGTCGACGTGCTCGACGGGGTGGCCGACAACGCCGGTGGTCCCGCGGCCCGGTTGTCCACCCGCGCGCCGTTGCTCGCCGAGGAACGGCGGCTGCTGATCGCCGCGCTGGGCCGGGCCCGGGACCGCGTCCTGGTGACCGCCGTCGACAGCGAAACCGGCGACGCAGCGCTGCTGCCGTCCCCGTTCTGCGCCGAGCTGGCTGCGCTGGCCTGCGCGGATCCGGCCGCCGAAGCCGTCCCCGCGCCCATCCCGGCACCGCGGGTGCTGACCCCGGCCGCCCTGGTCGGCCGCCTGCGCGCCGTGGTGTGCGCGCCTGCGGGTGAGGTCGACGATGACACCCGCGATTGTGCGGCAACACAATTGGCTCGGCTGGCCGCAGCCGGGGTGCCCGGTGCCGACCCCGCGCACTGGCACAGCCGGACCGCGCCGTCCACCGTCGAGCCGTTGTGGACGGGCGAGGACCACGTGCAGACACTGTCTCCGTCGACACTGCAGACCCTCGTCGACTGCCCGCTGCGTTGGCTGCTGGAACGTCACGGTGGCTCCGACAGCCGTGATGTCCGCTCGGCGGTCGGGACGTTGATCCATGCGCTGGTCGCGGATTCGGCGATGACCGAGAGTCAGCTGCTGTCGCAGCTGGAGGACATCTGGTCGGCCATGCCGTACGAATCGCAGTGGTATGCCGACAACGAACTGGCCCGGCACGGCGCCATGTTGTCCTCGTTCGTGCAGTGGCGCGAACTGACCCGCCGCGAGTACACCGAGGTCGGCACAGAGGTCGAGGTCGACGGCATGGTCGCACCCGGGGTGCAGGTGAAGGGCCGCATCGACCGGCTCGAACGCGACAACGCCGACCGGTTGGTGATCGTCGACGTCAAGACCGGCAAGAGTCCGGTCACCAAGGATGACGCACAACGGCACGCGCAGCTGGCGATGTACCAACTGGCGGTCGCCGAGGGTGTGCTCGGCGACGGCGAGGAGCCCGGCGGGGGACTGCTGGTCTATCCGGGCAAGGCCGCCGCCGGTGGGGCCACCGAACGTACCCAGGACGCGCTCACCCCGGACGCTGCAGAAGCCTGGCGTGACACCATTGCCGAGGCCGCCCGGTCGACGCAGGGCCCGGACTTCGTTGCGCGGGTCAACGACGGCTGCGGGCACTGCCCGGTGCGGTCGATGTGCCCGGCTCAGGAGGGACGATCGTGACCGTATGCCCGCAGTACAGCCCTGCCGAATTGTCGGAGGCACTGGGGCTTTTCACGCCGACGGACGAGCAGGCCGCGGTGATCGCCGCCCCACCCGGACCGCTGGTCGTGATCGCCGGCGCCGGTGCGGGCAAGACCGAGACGATGGCCGCCCGGGTGGTCTGGCTGGTCGCCAACGGGTACGCCCGCCCCGAGGAGGTACTCGGCCTGACGTTCACCCGTAAGGCGGCCGGGCAGCTGCTGCGCCGGGTCCGCACCCGGCTGGCCCGGCTGGCCGGGACCGGTATCGGGCGTGAGGTCCGACTCGACGAGCCCCCGACCATCAGCACCTATCACGCGTTCGCCGGGGCTCTGCTGCGCGAGTACGGACTGCTTCTGCCGGTCGAACCGGACACCCGGTTGATCGGCGAAACCGAGTTGTGGCAGTTGGCCTTTCGGGTGGTGTGTGAGCACCCCACGCTGCTCGACACCGACAAGACACCGGCCGCGGTGACCGGTCTGGTGCTGCGCCTGTCCGGGGCGCTGTCGGAGCACCTGGTCGACACTGCCGCCCTGCGCGATACCCACGTCGAGCTGGAACGCCTGATCCACCACCTGCCGCCCGGCCCGAATCAGCGGGACCGCCGGCCGGCCCAGTGGCTGCTGAAGCTGCTGACGACCCAGACCGAACGTACCGACCTGGTGGACCTGATCGACGAGCTGCACCGTCGGATGCGCGAAGAAAAGGTGATGGACTTCGGCGCGCAGATGGCCGCGGCGGCCCGGCTGGCCGTCGCCGCTCCGCAGGTCGGTGAACAGCTGCGCGGGCGCTACCGGGTGGTACTGCTCGACGAATACCAGGACACCGGCCACGCTCAACGAATCGCCTTGTCGGCGTTGTTCGGTGGCGGCGTCGACGATGGTCTGGCGCTCACCGCGGTCGGTGACCCCATCCAATCGATCTACGGATGGCGCGGCGCCTCGGCGACCAACCTGCCGCGGTTCACCACCGACTTCCCGCACGCCGACGGTAGCCAGGCGCCGACGCTGGAACTGCGCACCAGCTGGCGTAATCCGGCCGAGGCGCTGCACCTGGCCAACGCGGTCTCCGAGCCGGCCCGCCGGCGGTCGGTCAGCGTGCGCGAACTGCTGCCGCGCCCCGACGCCGCGCCGGGCACCGTGCGTGCTGCGCTGTTGACCGACGTTGTCGCCGAACGGGACTGGGTGGCCGATCAGGTGGCGGCCCGCTACCTGGCCACCGACACCCCGCCGACCGCGGCGGTGCTGGTGCGCCGCAACGCCGACGCCGCACCGATGGCCGCGGCGCTGACCGCGCGCGGTGTACCCGTCGAGGTGGTGGGACTGGCAGGGCTGCTGGCCATCCCGGAGGTCGCCGACGTGGTGGCGATGCTGCGCCTGATCGTCGACCCGACCGGCGGCGCCGCCGCGATGCGGGTGCTCACCGGGCCGCGGTGGCGCCTCGGTGCCCGCGATATCACGGCGCTGTGGCGGCGCGCGGTGGCGCTGGACGAGCCGGCGGCGGGGGAGCCGGGCAGTATGGCGCGCATCGCCGCGCAGGCGGCCCCCGACGCGGACACCGCCTGCCTGGCCGACGCCATCTGCGATCCCGGTACCGAGGACCAGTACTCCGCGCTCGGGTATACTCGCATCACCGCGCTCGGTCGCGAATTGACTGGGCTGCGTTCCCATCTCGGGCACCCGCTGCCGGATCTGGTGGCCGAGGTGCGTCGGGTGCTGGGGGTCGACGCCGAGGTCCGGGCGGCCCGCCCGGTGCCCGCGGGTTGGGGCGGTACCGAGCACCTGGACGCCTTCGGCGATGTGGTGTCCGAGTTCGCCGCCCGCTCCGACGGATCGCCCACCGGTCTGCTGGCCTACCTGGATGCCGCGGCCGTGGTCGAGAACGGGTTGGCGCCGGCCGAGGTGGCGGTGGCCGCCGACCGGGTGCAGATCCTCACCGTGCACGCCGCCAAGGGGCTGGAATGGCAGGTGGTGGCAGTACCGCACCTGAGCGGGCGGGTGTTCCCGTCGACCGCGATGGCCCGGACCTGGCTGACCGATGCCGGGGATCTTCCACCGCTGCTGCGCGGTGACCGGGCCGGCGAAACTGCACATGGCGTACCCGTGCTGGACACCTCCGATGTGTTCGATCGGAAGGCCCTGTCGGACAAGATCGCCGAGCACAAGGACATGCTGGCCCAGCGCCGAGGTGACGAGGAACGTCGACTGCTGTATGTGGCGCTGACCCGCTCGGAGGACACCCTGCTGCTGTCGGGACATCACTGGGGGCCCACCGAATCCAAACCCCGTGGGCCGTCGGAGTTCCTGCTGGAGCTCAAGGCGATCATCGAACGGGCTGCGGCCGCCGGACATCCGTGCGGGGTCATCGACGAATGGGCACCCGACCCGGCCGACGGTGAGCTGAATCCGTTGCGCGGTACCAATGTCGAAGCGGTGTGGCCGCCCGAGGGCTCGCGGCAGCACGACATCGAGCGGGGTGCCGCGCTGGTCGAGCATGCCGCCGAGATGCCGCGCAAGGGTGTCGACCGGGAGAACTGGGCCGCCGATGTCGACGCGCTGCTGGCCGAACGGGAACGCGCCGCCGTAGTGCCACCCGTGGCACTACCCGGGCAGCTGTCGGTGAGCACCCTGGTCGACCTCGGCAAGGACCGCACCGCAGCGCTTGCCCGGCTGCGCCGGAGGCTGCCGGCCCGGCCTGATCCTCATGCCCTGCTGGGCACGGCCTTTCACGAATGGGTGCAGCGGTTCTTCCATGCCGAGCGGCTCTTCGACCTCGACGATCTTCCGGGCGCGGTGGACGGCGACACCGGCCGTGCGCACGCCGAGGAACTCGCCGATCTGCAGGAGGCTTTCGCCGCATCGTCCTGGGCGGCGCGGACCCCGCTGGATGTCGAGGTGCCCTTCGACATGATCCTGGGCAGCAGCGACGGCGAGGACGATCCGACCGTGGTGCGCGGCCGTATCGACGCCGTCTTCGCCGAACCCGACGGCGGCGTGGTGGTCGTCGACTGGAAGACCGGCGACCCGCCGGCCACCCCGGAGGCGCAGCAGCATGCGGCGATCCAGCTGGCCGTGTACCGGCTGGCGTGGGCCGGGTTGCACGACTGCCCGCCTACATCGGTGCGAGCCGCGTTCCATTATGTGCGCAGCGGGGTGACCGTCATCCCTGATGTACTGCCCGATGCCGACGAGTTGGCGGGCCTGCTGGTCGACGCGGGTCCGCAGGTTCAGGAGGTGCGATAGATCTTGTAGGCCTGAGTGATCATCGGGACCTGCAGCGGCAGCCGGGCCCACGCGCCGATCCGCAGGGGAAGAGACTTGCGCGGCTCTTGCGACCACAAGCGCACCATGTTCACGTTGGCCGGGAACACCCCGAGGAACAGGGCGATCGCGGCCAGCGCGCCGAGGCGTCGGGTCTTCGGAGCGATCAGCATGCCGCCGACTGCTGCCTCGGCCACGCCGGAGGCCAGCGTGTAGAACCGGGCGCTGCCCGGCAGTTCCTCGGGCACGACGGTGTCGAAGGGTTTCGGCGCCGCGAAGTGCAGCACACCCATCCCGACGAGCCACACGCCCATCTTTGTGGCGCGCGCCGCGTTTGCCTGTTGCTCAACTCCGGTTGTGGGGGTCGTCATGGTTACATTGTGGCGTGCCCATCCCGCGCAGATCGGTGAACCGTGGCCAAAGGTAGGTTGCGCCGGCGGTTGGCGGCGGTGAACCAGGACCTGACCTCGCGTCACGACGCCGACCTCGTCGACGTCCTGAGCATCCCGGAAAAATTCGTCAGCCCCTGGCGGCGCATCTTCACGCGGGTGTTGCTGGCACTCGGCGCGCTGTTCGCCGCGGTGCTGATTGTCTACATCGACCGGCACGGTTACCGGGACATCGATTCCGCTCCCAATGCCAACGACCCGCTGTCCTTCCTGGACTGTCTGTACTACGCGACGGTCTCGCTGTCGACCACCGGCTACGGCGACATCACCCCGGTCACTCCGTCGGCCCGACTGGTCAACGTTCTGGTCATCACCCCATTGCGGGTGGCATTCCTGATCGTGCTGATCGGAACCACGGTCGAAACCCTCACCAACCAATCGCGCCAGGCGCTGAAGATCCAGCGATGGAGGAGATCCGTGCGTAACCACACCGTCGTCGTCGGCTACGGGACCAAGGGGCGCACCGCGGTGGCCGCGATGATCGGCGATGACGTCGCACCGGCAGACATCGTCGTCGTCGAACAGGACCCGGTCGCGCTGGAGAAGGCCAAGAACGCCGGCCTGGTCACGGTGCGGGGCAGTGCCACCGACTCGGAGATCCTGCGGTTGGCCAGCGTCCAGCACGCAAAATCGATCATCGTCGCCGCCAACCGTGATGACACCGCGGTGTTGGTGACGCTCACCGCGCGGGAGTTGAACCCGAAGGCCACCATCATCGCCGCGGTTCGCGAGGCAGAAAACCAGCATCTGCTCAAGCAATCCGGCGCCAACAGCACCGTCGTCACCTCGGAGACCGCGGGCCGGTTGCTGGGGCTGGCCACCCAAACTCCCAGTGTCGTGGAGATGATGGAGGACCTGCTGACCCCCGACGCCGGGTTCGCCATCGCCGAACGCCAGGTCGAGCCCAAGGAGGCCGGCGGCTCGCCACGCCACTTGTCCGACATCGTGCTCGGTGTGGTGCGCGACGGGAAACTACTGCGCGTCGACGACGAACGTGTCGACGCGCTCGAGCTGACCGACCGGCTGCTCTACATCCGCTCGAACGAGGATCGTTAGTGAACTTCAGCCTGCGCAACGTCCCCCTGCTGTCCCGGGTCGGCGCCGATCGCGCGGACACCCTGCGCACCGATATCGACGCCGCCATCGCCGGCTGGGCCGACGCCCGAGTGCTGCGCGTGGATCGGCGCAACCAGGTGCTCATCGCCGACGGCAGTGTGGTGCTCGGCAGCGCGACCACCCTCGGCGACACCCCGCCGGAGCACGCGGTGTTCCTCGGCCGCCTCGTGGACGGCCGCCACGTCTGGGCCATCCGCGGCGCCCTCGAAGCGCCGGAGGATCCCGATGTGCAGGCCGAGGTGCTCGACCTGCGCCGCGCCGGACCGATCTTCGACGATGCCAGCGCCCAGCTGGTCGCCACCGCCACCGCGCTGCTGAACTGGCATGACAACGCCCGCTTCAGCCCGGTGGACGGATCGCCGACAAAGACGATCAAGGCCGGCTGGTCCCGGATCAACCCCGCCAACGGCCACGAGGAGTTCCCGCGCATCGACCCGGCGGTGATCTGCCTGGTGCACGACGGCCACGACCGGGCCGTGCTGGCCCGCCAAGGTGTCTGGCCCGAGCGGATGTTCTCCATCCTGGCCGGATTCGTGGAGGCGGGTGAATCCTTCGAGTCCTGCGTGGTGCGCGAGATCGCCGAAGAGGTCGGTCTGACCGTGACCGATGTGCAGTACCTGGGCAGCCAGCCCTGGCCGTTCCCGCGGTCACTGATGGTCGGCTTCCACGCCCTCGGCGATCCGGAGCAACCGTTCGCGTTCAACGACGGCGAGATTGCCGAGGCCGAATGGTTCACCCGCGCTCAGGTGCGCGACGCCCTGGACAACGGCGACTGGAGCAGCGAGTCGCCGTCACGCCTGCTGCTGCCCGGGTCCATCTCGATCGCCCGCGAGATCATCGAATCCTGGGCCGCCGCGGGCTGACGGTCACGGCCCGAGGGCGGCGATGTCCCGTAAATACAGTCGGGCGTCGTCGTGAGTGATGTTCAGCTGAGCTGACAGGAAGTCGACCCACGACCGAAAGCCCAGAGCGCTCGGTGTGGTTCTCGCCTTGAGCGTGGCCAACAGCCGGATCTGCTGCTCGCGGGCCAGTTCGCTGGCTCGGCCGTAGAGCCTGATTGCCTGCTCGATGGCCGGTCGAGATCGTGATTGCGCCAGCAGCGCATCTGCTTGGGCCACCAGCGCCGAGTACTCAGCCTGCAGCGCGTCGATGTGGGTAAGGGTCTGAGTCATGTTTCGAACAATAGTTCGAAGCACCGACAATTCAGCCCAGCTTGGCTTTGACCTGCTTGGCGCTCGGGTTGGTCAGCGTCGACCCGTCGGCGAATTTCACCGTCGGCACCACGTGATTGCCGCCGTTGACCGAGCCGACGAACTCCGCCGCGGCCGGGTCGCCCTCGATGTCGATCTCGGTCCAGCCGATGCCCTCGGCCTTGAGCGCGGTCTTGAGTCGCGCGCAATACCCGCACCACGAGGTGGTGTACATGGTCAGCTCAGCGTTGGTCATCTTCAGAAGAACCCATCGACGTCGGTGCGTATTTCCCCTGCACCCTATGCGCCGCCCGGCAGCCGCCGCCCGGCAACCGCCGCCTGACAACCGCCGCCGCATGGATGTCGGCCGCTGCTGCCATGATGGACGCCATGCCGTCCGTCGACAGTCTGCTCGGCGACCTCGACGACGAACAGCGCGAGGCCGTCCTCGCCCCCCGTGGTCCGGTGTGTGTGCTCGCCGGTGCAGGCACCGGCAAGACCCGCACCATCACCCGTCGCATCGCTCATCTGGTGGTGGGCGGCCACGTCGCACCCGGTCAGGTGCTGGCGGTCACCTTCACCGCCCGTGCGGCCGGCGAGATGCGTGGCCGGCTGCGGGCGCTGGGGGAGCAGGCCGGTGTGCCCACCGGCGCGGTGCAGGCGGTCACCTTCCACGCCGCGGCGCGCCGCCAGTTGCAGTACTTCTGGCCGCGGGTGGTCGGCAACACCGGCTGGCAACTGCTCGACAGCAAGTTCTCCGTCGTCGCGCAGGCCGCGAACCGCGCGGCGCTGCAGGCCAGCACCGACGATGTCCGTGACCTGGCCGGTGAGATCGAATGGGCAAAGGCCTCGTTGATCACCCCCGAGCAGTACGCCGAAGCGGTCGCCAGAACCCGCCGCGACATCCCGAAGGACGCCGCCACCGTGGCCAAGGTGTACGCCGGGTACGAGAAACTCAAGACCCACCGCGACGGCACCGCGCTGCTCGATTTCGACGATCTGCTGCTGCACACCGCCGCGGCGATCGAGAACGACAGCGCGGTCGCCCAGGAATTCCGGGACCGCTACCGCTGCTTCGTCGTCGACGAATATCAGGACGTCACCCCACTGCAGCAGCGGGTGCTCGACGCCTGGCTCGGCAACCGCGACGACCTCACGGTGGTGGGTGACGCCAACCAGACCATCTACTCGTTCACCGGGGCCACCCCGCGGTTCCTGCTCGACTTCTCCCGGCGTTTCCCGGAGGCTGCCGTGGTGCGGTTGGAGCGCGACTACCGCTCCACACCCGAGGTCGTCTCCTTGGCGAACCGGGTCATCGCCGCCGCCCGCGGCCGGATGGCCGGTAGCAAACTGCACCTCATCGGCCAGCGCGACCCGGGGCCCAAACCGTCATTCGCCGAACATCCCGACGAGGTCGCCGAGGCTGCCGCCGTCGCCAAACGGGTCAAGAGCCTGATCCAATCCGGCACTCCCGCAGCAGAAATCGCGGTGCTGTACCGAATCAACGCACAGTCCGAGGTGTACGAGGAGGCGCTCACCGAGGCCGGGATCGCCTTCCAGGTCCGCGGCGGTGAGGGATTTTTCAGCCGCCAGGAGATCCGGCAGGCACTGATCGCCTTGCAGCGCAACGTCGATCGGGACACCGACGGTGACCTGCCGGCGTTCGTCAGGGGCATCCTCGAGCCGCTCGGGCTGACGGCCGGGGCGCCGACGGGCACCAAGGCGCGGGAACGCTGGGATGCGTTGGCAGCGCTGGCCGAACTGGTGGACGACGAAGTGGCGCAACGCCCTTCGCTGGATCTGTCGGCGTTGCTGTCCGAGCTGCGGCAGCGCGCCGATGCACGGCACCCGCCGGTCGTGCAGGGTGTCACCCTGGCGTCGCTGCACGCGGCCAAGGGCCTGGAATGGGACGCGGTGTTCCTGGTCGGGTTGGCCGACGGCACCATGCCGATCTCGCATGCGCTGGCCCACGGACCCGACAGCGAGGCCGTCGAGGAGGAACGCCGACTGCTCTACGTCGGGGTCACCCGGGCCCGGGTGCATCTCACGCTGAGCTGGGCGCTGGCGCGCACCCCGGGCGGACGGCAGGGCCGGCGCGCCTCGCGGTTTCTCAACGGCCTCGCCCCGCAGGCGCCAGCCGACTCCAATCCGTCCAAACCGAAACGCAGCCGTGGCCCGACCCCGCGCTGCCGAGTCTGCAACGGGCAGCTGACCACACCGACGGCGATCATGTTGCGGCGCTGCGAGGACTGCCCGTCCGATATCGACGAGCAGCTGCTGGCCGACCTCAAGGAATGGCGGCTGCGTACCTCCCAGGAGATGAAGGTGCCCGCCTACGTGGTGTTCACCGACAACACGCTGATCGCCATCGCCGAGACCCTGCCCGCCGATGCCGCTGCGCTGGTGGCCATCCCGGGTATCGGTGCGCGCAAGTTGGAGCAGTACGGGCCCGATGTGTTGGAGCTGGTCAAGAACCGGTCGTGAGAACCTGCCAAGTTCCGCACAGATTCCGCCAAAACCGCTGGTCAGAAAATCGCTTGTGCAATTCGGCTGTTAGGCTTTAGCCTCAAGATCACCAGTTCAGGTGACTCAACATGGCGAAGGGAGGCGGTTCGATGTCGATAAGCGATATGCAAAAAGGCGTAGATGTCAGCGGATTGCCGCTGACCTTTTCTGCTGTCGCAGGTATTGCCGCCGCCCGGCGAGCTGGTTGGGCGCCCGCTGCCGCCGCGCCGCAGCATAAGCGCCGCACCGCTGACGAATCCGTCGTGTCCGTGAATCGGGGTACCACCTAGGTAGCCCCAGCACCGCCGAAAAGGCCACGGACCCGAGCTCACCGGATCCGTGGCCATTGTTTTTTCGGGGGACACCCGAAACACCTGGTCACCGGTCCGAGCGACAAGACCGACACCGAAAAACGACCAGGAAGTAGGGGGAGACATGTCCGTCCAGGCATGCCCGGAACGTTTACTGCCCGCGGTGCCGTGCCACATCGGCGATCCGGACCTGTGGTTCGCCGAGAGCCCGCGTGAACTGGAGCAGGCCAAGGCGCTGTGCGCCGACTGCCCGATCCGCAGCCTGTGCCTGTCCGAGGCGCTGGAACGTCAGGAGCCGTGGGGCGTCTGGGGTGGCGAGATCATCGAACGCGGCACCATCGTGGCGCGAAAGCGTCCGCGTGGACGTCCGCGTAAGGAAGCTCGGGAGGACCAGGCGGCCTAGCGAAAGCTAGGCCGCCTGGTCGGCCCGGACATCAGGCAGCTGCAAAACCCGGCACCAGTTCGGTGGCGATATCGCGCACCGGCACATGGGCATCGAGCTGACAGCAGATCGCGATGGTCGACGCGATCACCCGCAGCGGAATGGCAAGGTTGGCAGGCAGATCCAGCTGCCGCGCCATCTTGATCTGGGCCACCGAGTTGTCCATCTGGCCGGCGGCCATCTTCTGCAGCCAGCGCCGGGTGTAATGGAACACCTTGACCTCGACCGGCTGTACGTACTGGCGCAACATGTCGTCGACTTCCTGAGCCGAGACCTGTTCGCCCTTCTGGATGAATCCAGCCGCCTCCATGGCGGGCAACAGTTCGACGTAATTCTTGTCCCGGGCCAACCGGATGCAGGTTCCCAGCGCCGACGGGAAACCACCCGGAAGTGGTGCCACCGCACCGAAATCGATCACACCCATCCGGCCGTCGGCCAGCAGCATGAAGTTCCCGGGATGGGCATCGCCGTGCATCATCTGCAGCCGCTTCGGGGCGCCGAAGGTCAGTTCGGTGAGCCGGGTACCCATCAGATCGCGCTGTTCGGGGGTGCCGTCGCGGATGATGGCCGACATCGGGATGCCTTCCATCCACTCGGCGATCACCACCTTGGGGGCGCTGGCCACCACATGCGGCACCGCGAAATGCGGATCGTTCTCGTAGGTCTTGGCGAAGGCCCGCTGGTTGTCGGCTTCCAACCGGTAGTCGAGCTCCATCTCGGTGCGTTCGATCAGCTCGGCGACCACGCTCTCGATATCGGCGCCGGGGGCGAGCTGTTTGAAGACACTGGTCAGCCGCTGAATGGTCTTGAGGTCGGCACGCAACGCCTCGTCGGCGCCCGGGTACTGGATCTTCACGGCGACGGCGCGACCATCCGACCAGACCGCCTTGTGCACCTGCCCGATGCTGGCCGAGGCCACCGGGGTGTCGTCGAAGGACTGGAACCGCTCCCGCCACCTGGTGCCGAGTTGCTGATCGAGCACGCGGTGCACCTTGGCGGCCGGCAGCGGAGGAGCCTCGCGCTGCAGCTTGGTCAGGGCCTCGCGATAGGGCTTGCCGTACTGCTCAGGGATGGCCGCTTCCATCACCGACAGCGCCTGGCCCACCTTCATGGCGCCGCCCTTGAGCTCGCCGAGCACCGTGAACAGCTGCTGAGCAGCCTTGTCCATCAGTTCGGCGGTGACCTCATCCTTGGATTTGCCGGTCAGCCGCTTACCGAACCCGAGCGCGGCCCGCCCGGCAAAGCCGACGGGCAGCGTGGCGAGCTTCGCGTTGCGCGCGACGCTGCGTCGTTTGATTTCTGACACCCGTCCATCATCCACGACGCAGCTGAATACTCCGCAACGAACCGGCAACACGTGGTATCAGCAGGAGCACCCGGGATGACGGGACCAGTGTTTGGTCACCACCGAACCGTCACCGACGTCGAACTCGACGGTGGCGTCCAGTGTCATCGGGGGCGCCGCCGCGTGACGGCCGTTCCGGATCGCCACGACGACCCGTTCCACCTGGGTCAGGGCCAGCGCGGCGGTACCCAGCAGAGTCGCCCGGTCGGCTGTCCCGACGGTGTTGCGCAGTTGCGCGGCCACCGCAGGCCAGGCGGCGTCGCGATCACGCCGGTGCAGGTCCGCGCAGGCCAGACAGGACGTGACACCGGGCAGCACGAGCGGTCCGACGAGTCCGGTGCCATCACGCACCCGGACCGGCAGATGCGGCATCCGGGCGGCATGCAGGTCGCGCACCACCCGCGGGTCGGGAACCAGGGCGTCGGAAAGCACCACCAGGTCGGCGCGGTCGGTGGTCACCACCGCGTGCGGGCGGTTGCTGCGGGTCACCCGGGTCCCGGAACACCGCAGCGCGCCGGCGAGCAGGTCCGACAGCGGCCCGCGACCGTGGATGCGGACCGCCACCGGTCGGTGGGCCGGGGCAGAAACCGTCATCACCCCGGCGGTCACCAGCGCGGCCAGCAGGTCGGCGATCGCGGGTGCGGCGGCGTCGGCGCCGAACTCACCGGCGCGGGCCACCAACTCCTCGGCGGTCATCGGATCGTGCATGGCGCGCAACAACCGGGCCAACGCCGCGGACGTCATCCCTACGGGCGGATGGACCAGCACGGCCCGCCGCGGGTCCCAACCCACCTGCACGGTGCCGTCGGGTCGCCACAACACCGGCTTGGCAGGGTCCAACGCATAGCGGCGCATCCGGTGACTCTGTCACGATCTGGGCGCCGCCCGCTTCAGTTATCCACAGGCCCGTCGGGACGGTCCGGACGGTCGTTCTCCAGGTCCGCCAACGCCTGATCGATACCGCTGGTGTCCCCACCGATCGCCCGGTCGATGAACTCGGCCGGCTCGTCCAGATCCTCGGCGCCGGGCAACAGATCCGGGTGCTGCCACACGGCATCTCGGGCATCGGCACCGACCGCCTCGGTCAGCTTCTCCCACAGCGCCGCCGCCTCGCGCATCTTGCGCGGCCGCAGTTCCAGACCGACCAGCGTCGCGAAGGTCTGCTCGGCCGGGCCGCCGGTGGCGCGGCGCCTGCGCAGCATCTCCGACAGTGCCGTCGTCCCCGGCAGTCGGTCGCCGAGCGCCGCGGTGACCACGGTCTGCACCCAGCCCTCGATCAACGCCAACAGCGTCTCCAGCCGTTCCAGTGCGGCGGTCTGCTCGGGGGTGGCCTTGGGCTCGAACATTCCCTGGCTCAGCATCTGCTCCAGCGCTGCCGGGTCGGAAAGCGAGGCCGGGTTGAAACCCTGGGCCATGTCCTCGATACCGCTCATGTCGATCTTCATGCCCTTGGCGAAGGCCTCGACGTTGTTGAGCAATTGGCTCGACAGCCACGGCACATGACTGAACAGCCGGTGATGGGCCGCCTCGCGCGCGGCCAGGAACGTCAGCACCTCGCTGCGCGGCTGCTCCAACCCCTCCGACAGGGTGTCGACCGCGGCCGGCATCAGCGCGGCAACGCCCTTGGGCCCCAACGGCAATCCGATGTCCGTGGACGTCAGTACCTCGCCTGCCAGCTTGCCCAGCGCCTGCCCGAGTTGGCTGCCGAACGCCATGCCGCCCATCTGCGACATCATCGCCAGCAGCGGCCCGGCCATCGCCTTGGCCTCCTCGGGCAGTGCCTGCGCCCACACCGTGGAGATCTGCTGGGCGACCGGATCGCACAGCCGCTTCCAGGTGTCCATGGTGTTGTCGATCCACTCCGACGGCGTCCAGGCCGCGGTGCGGGTGGTCCCGGCGGGCAGCGGGGTCGCACCGTCGAGCCAGGTTTCGGCCAGCCGGACGGCATCGGCGATGGCCGATGTGGTGGCCTCGGGCACCGGCGCGACGAAGCCGATCGAGTTCGACGCCAGCTGCCGGGCCAGGTCGTAGTTCACCGGGCCGGCCTGTCCGCCACCGGCCATCGGGCCTGCGCCACTGAACATCTGGCCCAGCTGGGTGAAGATCTGGCCGAGGTTGGACATGTCGAAACCGGCGCCGCCCAGTCCGAATGGATCCGCGGGCGGATCGTCCTTGCGCTTGTCGCGGTCCGGGTCGTCACCGGTGGAGAAGCCGAAGGGCAGGTCAGACATATCGTCAACGGTACCCACCACACGCGCCGGGGGTAGGGCCGCGGGTCACGCTGTGGGTGAACGCGCTCTACTGTGGGCGGCGTGAACAGGCGGATTCTGACCCTGGTGGTGGCGCTGGTGCCCATCGTGGCCTTCGGCTTGCTGCTGTCGGTGGTGACGGTGCCCTACGTCGCGCTGGGTCCGGGCCCGACCTTCAACACCCTCGGCGAGGTGGACGGCAAGCAGGTCGTCGACATCAAGAGCACCGACGGCGTCGCCGGCGAGGTGACCCACCCCACCAGCGGGCACCTCAACATGACGACGGTGTCGCAGCGCGACGGACTGAGCCTCGGGGAGGCGCTGATCCTGTGGATGTCGGGCCGCGATCAGCTGGTCCCGCGTGACCTGGTCTATCCGCCGGACAAGTCCAAGGACGATATCGACGAGGCCAACACCACCGAATTCCGCCAGTCCGAGGACGATGCCGAGTACGCGGCGCTGTCCTATCTGAAGTACCCCGAAGCCGTCACGGTCTCGACGGTCGAGGACAAGGGCCCCTCGGCGGGCAAGCTGCAGCCCGGTGATGCCATCGACATGGTCAACAACATCCCGGTCGCCGACCTCAAGGCATTCCAGGAGGTGGTCAAGACCACCCGTCCAGGTCAGGACCTGGTGGTCGACTTCCGCCGCAAGAACGCCCCCGCCGGGACCGCCACGATCACCCTGGGTGAGCATCCCGAGGGGGAGCAGGGCTATCTCGGGATCGCCGTTGTCGACGCGCCGTGGGCCACCTTCGACATCGAGTTCAACCTCGCGAACATCGGTGGCCCGTCGGCCGGGCTGATGTTCAGCCTGGCCGTCGTGGACAAGCTGACCACCGGTGAGCTCAACGACGGCAAGTTCGTCGCCGGTACCGGCACCATCAACGCCGACGGAGAGGTCGGGTCCATCGGCGGTATCACCCACAAGATGATGGCGGCGCGCGAGGCCGGCGCGACGGTGTTCATGGTGCCCGCCGACAACTGCGCCGAGGCGCTCACCGCCCGCGAGGACGGACTGCAGTTGGTGAAGGTGGACACCCTCACCACCGCGGTCGACGCGCTCAACACGATTTCCGCCGGTGGCGAACCCCCGACGTGCTGAGAATCTCCTTGGGACTTCTTGCGTAGAGTTGGGTCAGCTGTGACCGGTTGGGTCGCACGGGTGTAGTTGTGGCGGGTCGGACCCGACACCACTGAAACGCAGAGTGGAGTTGACGAGTTGGGTATGCGGCCCGCGGCACGAATGCCGCAGCTGACCGGTCGGAGCCGAGTCCTGATCGGTGTCGCGGTTGCGTTTGTCCTGTTGTTGTTGGTGGGGCCGCAGTTCCTCGACCGCTATGTCGACTGGCTGTTCCTCGGTGAGCTCGGCTACCGGTCGGTGTTCACGACGGTGTGGCTCACCCGGATCGCGCTGTTCTTCGCGGTCGGCATCTTCATCGGGCTCGTCGTCTTCGCCGGGTTGACGTTGGCGTACCGCACCCGGCCGGTTTTTGTGCCTACGGCCGGACCCAACGATCCGGTGGCCCGCTACCGCACCACCGTGATGAGCCGACTGCGGCTGTTCGGAATCGGCGTCCCGGTCGTCATCGGGTTGTTCGCCGGTGTGATCGCGCAGACCCAATGGGCACCGGTGCAGCTCTTCCTCAACGGCGGCGAGTTCGGGGTCACCGACCCGCAGTTCGGCATCGACCTCGGCTTCTACGCGTTCGATCTGCCGTTCTACCGGATGGCGCTGACGTGGGCCTTCGCCGCGGTGTTCCTGGCGTTTGCGGCAAACCTGCTCGGCCACTATCTGTTCGGCGGTATCCGGTTGGCCGGGCGCTCCGGTGCGCTCAGCCGCGCCGCCCGCATCCAGCTGATCGCGCTGGCCGGCACCCTGGTCCTGCTCAAGGCCGTCGCCTACTGGCTGGACCGCTACGAACTGCTGAGCAACACCCGCGCCGGTAAGCCGTTCACCGGCGCCGGCTACACCGATATCAACGCGGTGCTGCCCGCCAAGCTGATCCTGCTGGCCATCGCGGTCATCTGCGCGGTCGCGGTGTTCTCCGCGCTGGTCCTGCGTGACCTGCGCATCCCGGCCATCGGGCTGGTGCTGCTGCTGCTGTCGTCGCTGGTGGTGGGTGCCGGCTGGCCGCTGATCGTCGAGCAGTTCAGCGTCAAACCCAATGCGGCGCAGAAGGAAAGCGAATACATCAACCGAAGTATCACCGCCACGCGGGATGCCTACGGGCTGACCGATCAGACGGTGACCTACCGCAACTATGGCGGCGATGCCAACGCGACGGCCCAGCAGGTGTCCTCCGACACGGCGACGACGTCGAACATCCGGTTGCTCGACCCGACCATCGTCAGTCCGGCGTTCACGCAGTTCCAGCAGGGCAAGAACTTCTACAACTTCCCCGACCAGCTCGCGATGGATCGCTACGTCGGACCCGACGGCCAGATCCGCGATTATGTGGTGGCCGCTCGTGAGCTCAACCCGGATCGGTTGATCGACAACCAGCGCGACTGGATCAACCGGCACACCGTGTACACGCACGGCAACGGCTTCATCGCCTCGCCGGCCAACACGGTGCGCGGGATCGCCAACGACCCCAACCAGAACG
This sequence comes from Mycobacterium sp. C31M, assembly GCF_053345865.1. Classification (NCBI taxonomy): domain Bacteria; kingdom Bacillati; phylum Actinomycetota; class Actinomycetes; order Mycobacteriales; family Mycobacteriaceae; genus Mycobacterium; species Mycobacterium sp. C31M. Next base: position 248,037 of record NZ_JBKFAX010000009.1, read on the forward strand.
GTGGCTACCCGGAGTTCCTGTCCAGCGTCGTCGGTGCCAACGGCAGCGTCGTGTCGCCCGGACCGGCGCCGCTGGATCAGCCCCGGGTCTACTTCGGTCCGGTGATCGCCGGCGCCCCCGACGATTACGCGATCGTCGGCAAGGTGGGCGACGTCGACCGTGAGTACGACTACGAGACCAATACCGAAACCAAGAACTACACCTATCAGGGCAGCGGCGGTGTGCCCGTCGGCAACTGGTTCACCCGCGCGGTGTTCGCCGCCAAGTTCGCCGAGCGGAACTTTCTGCTGTCCAACGTGATCGGCGAGAACAGCAAGATCCTGTTCAACCGTGATCCCGCCGAGCGGGTCAAGACGGTGGCGCCGTGGCTGGACACCGACAACAGCGTCTATCCGGCGATCGTCAACAAGCGGATGGTGTGGATCGTCGACGGTTACACCACGCTGAACAAGTACCCGTACTCGGAACTGACGACGCTGTCGAACGCGACCATCGACTCCAATGAGGTCGCCGGCAACCGGCTGCTGCTCGACAAGCAGGTGTCCTATATCCGCAACTCGGTCAAGGCCACCGTCGACGCCTACGACGGCACGGTGACGCTGTACGCGCAGGACGAGAGCGATCCGGTGCTCAAGGCGTGGATGTCGGTGTTCCCCGGTACCGTCAAGCCCAAGGCGGACATCTCCGAGGAGCTGCAGGCCCACCTGCGGTACCCGGAGGATCTGTTCAAGGTGCAGCGGCAGCTGCTGGCGAAGTACCACGTCGATGACCCGATCCGGTTCTTCACCAACGCCGACTTCTGGGATGTGCCACTGGATCCCAACCCGACGGCCAGCAGTTTCCAGCCGCCGTACTACATCGTGGCCAAGGACCAGGCCAAGCAGAACGGCGAACCGTCGTTCCAGCTGACCAGTGCGATGAACTGGATCCGGCGTGACTTCCTGGCCGCCTACATCAGTGCCAGTTCGGATCCCGACACCTACGGTCAGCTGACCGTGTTGACGGTTCCCGGTCAGGTCAACGGCCCGAAGCTGGCGTTCAACGCGATCAGCACCGACACCGCGGTCTCGACCGAGCTGGGTCAGATCGGCCGCGACGGCCAGAACCGGATCCGCTGGGGCAACCTGCTCACGCTGCCGATCGGCAACGGTGGCCTGCTCTACGTGGCGCCGATCTACGCGTCGCCGGGCACCAGCGATGCCGGCTCGACCTATCCGCGCCTGATCCGCGTGGCGATGATGTACAACGACAAGGTCGGCTACGGCCCGACGGTCCGTGACGCGCTGGACGAGATCTTCGGCGCCGGTGCGGGTGCGACGGCCACCGGTCCGGCTCCGGCGGACGGCCCAGCAGGTCGCCCGCAGGCGGCGCCCGCCAACGGTCAGCCCGGCGCGCAGCCGCCCGCTGCACCTCAGCAGGGCCGGGCACCGGCTCCGGCCGCGACTCCGGAACCGCCGGCCGCAGCGGTGCCGCCCGGTGGCCCGGTGACGCTGTCGGGTGCCAAGGCCGCTGCGCTGCAAGAGGTCAACGCGGCACTGGACAACATGGCTACCGCGCAGACCAGTGGTGACTTCGCCGAGTTCGGTGAGGCGCTGCAGCGGCTCGACGATGCGATGAACAAGTACCGCGAGGCCAACTAGCTCTACCCCATTGACTCTGCGCTCACGGCGCATTTGTGCGAGTGCGCGCAGCCGTGAGCGCAGAGTCAGTTTCGTTTTAGTCGGCTCCAAGAAGATCCCAAGTGGTCCGGGGGAGTGTGTGTGCAGTTGCACACCGCACTGCCCGAAAGGACCTCGAATGACCCTGGCCGAATCGGTCGACCGCGCCCATATGGCGGCCGTGTCGACGCTGCCCGACCACGTCAGCGCCCTGGTCGCGCTGCCCGGCGAGCCCGGCTACGAACGCGCCACCCCGTGGAACGTCGCGGTGCCGGTCCAGCCGGCCGCCGTGGTGTTCGCGACCTCCCCGCACCACATCGCCGAGGCCGTCCGGTTCGCCGCCAAGCATGGGCTCAAGGCGACCGTGCAGGCCACCGGGCACGGTGCCATCCCCGTCGGCTCCGACGCCGTGCTGATCCACACCGGCGCGATGACCGATGTCGCTGTCGATCCCACGAACCGGACCGCACGGGTGGCCGCCGGCGCGCGCTGGCAGCACGTGCTCGACGCCGCCGCACCGCACCGCCTCGCCGGACTGTGCGGCTCGTCACCCGGGGTCGGCGTGGTCGGCTACCTCACCGGCGGTGGGGTCGGCCCATTGGTGCGCAGCGTGGGGATCTCCGCCGATCACGTGCGGTCCTTCGATCTGGTGACCGGCACGGGGGAGTATCTGCGCGTGACACCGCAGAACCATGCCGACCTGTTCTGGGGGCTGCGGGGTGGCAAGTCCACCCTCGGTATCGTCGCCGCAGTCGAGATCGAACTGCTGTCGATCGCCGAATTCTACGGTGGGGCACTCTATTTCGACGGAGCGGACGCACCCGAGGTGTTACGGGCGTGGGCGCAGTGGCACACCGGCCTGCCGGAAAACATCAACACCTCCATCGCGTTCCAGCAGCTGCCGCCATTGCCCGGGGTGCCCGAACCGCTGGCCGGTCGACTGACGGTGTCGGTGCGTTACACCGCGCTCGACGATTTCGACGAGGCCGCAGCGCTTCTCGCTCCGATCCGTGAGGCGGCGACCCCGCTGCTCGACACCGTCGGTGTGCTGCCGTATTCGGCGATCGGTGCGGTGCACGCCGACCCCGTCGACCCGATGCCGTGCTTAGAGGAGCAGACCCTGTTGCGCGACTTCGGTTCTGAGGCTGTCGATATCCTGCTCGCCGCGGCCGGGCCGGGCTCCGGATCGGTGCAGACCATTGTCGAGGTGCGCATGCTGGGCGGTGCCATGGCCCGCCAGGCACCACACCGCAGCGCCTTCTGCCACCGCAACGCCAAGTACGCGGTGACCATCATCGGCGTGCCGATGTGCCCCGACGCGGCGCTGGTGCCGGCTCAGGCCGGGGCGCTGACCCGCGCGCTGGCACCGTGGGCGACCGGTGGGCTGCTGCCGAACTTCGCACCCTCATCCGACGCTGCCCGGATGGCACGGGTGTACGACGAGGACACCCGGCACTGGCTGGCGGCCCTCGCCGATCGATATGACCCCGACGGTGTCCTCAATACCGGTCAGGTCGTCCGGTTCGGAACGTAAAAACCCGCACTGACCATACGATTTGGAGCTTCTCTCACCCCTTCGGTAACGTTGTGTTCACCGACGCGGGGTGGAGCAGCTCGGTAGCTCGCTGGGCTCATAACCCAGAGGTCGCAGGTTCGAATCCTGTCCCCGCTACTACAGGGAATGGCCCCCGGAGATTTCTCCGGGGGCCATTTTCGCATCTGGACCAAACCTCTCGATTCCGATTCGCCGCCGGAGCCCCGCGGCGGCATGGAAGAATCGCCACGCACTCTTTCTGATCGCAACAAGGGCCGCCGAACGACGCCTGCGGCGTGCGGGGACGCGCCGGCGTGGTGGGGGCACCCACACTGCCGAGGAGACGATGTTGTCCATCGCAGACCTGTTGAGCCGCGAACGCGCTGTGGCGCCCGAGGGATGGAGCCGATGGCTGGTGCCGCCGGCGGCGCTGTCTATCCACCTGGCCATCGGCAGCGTCTATTCCTGGAGCGTGTTCAAACTGCCGCTGCAGGACACCCTGGGCGTCTCCGGTGTCGTCAGCGCGCTGCCGTTCACCTTCGGGATCGTTGTCCTGGGCCTGGCGGCCGCGTTGTTCGGCACCGCCGTGGACAGCCGCGGTCCGCGCTGGGCGATGGCGATGTCGACGCTGTTCTTCTGCACCGGACTGCTGATCTCGGCAGCGGCCGCCGCGCTGGGCTGGATGTGGTTGGTGGTGCTCGGCTACGGCGTGATCGGCGGTATCGGACTCGGCATCGGCTACATCTCCCCGGTGTCGACGCTGATGAAGTGGTTCCCGGACCGGCCGGGAATGGCAACGGGTTTCGCGATCATGGGATTCGGCGGCGGCGCGCTGATCGCCTCGCCGTGGTCATCGCAACTGATGCGCTGGTTCGGCACCGACGAACCCGGACTCGCCAAGACGTTCCTGGTGATGGGCCTCGTCTACGCGGTGTTCATGACGATGGGTGTCTTCCTGGTACGCACGCCACCGCCCAACATGTCGGTGCATCAGGTCGAAGCGCGGACATCCGCCGGGCGTCATCACCCGGCCGGCCCGGACCGCACCGCCAACGAGGCGGTGCGCACCCCGCAGTTCTGGCTGCTGTGGGTGGTGTTGTGCTTCAACGTGACCGCGGGAATCGGCATCCTGGAACGCGCCGCACCGATCTTCAGCGACTATTTCCCTGACGCGACATCGGCCGAGGCGCTCGCGGCAGCGGCGGCCGGCTTCGTCGCGGTGCTGTCGTTGGCCAACTCGATAGGCCGGATCATGTGGTCGTCTCTGTCGGATGTATTGGGCCGCAAGAACATGTACCGGATCTATCTCGGCCTCGGCGCACTGTTCTATCTGGTGCTGATCCTGGTCGACACCAGCAAGCCGGTGTTCCTGTTTGCCTGCATCCTGGTGCTGTCCTTCTACGGGGCCGGCTTCGCCACCGTGCCCGCGTATCTGCGGGATCTGTTCGGCTACAAGCAGGTCGGCGCCATTCACGGTCGACTGCTCACCGCATGGTCGACCGCCGGTGTGCTCGGCCCGCTGATCGTCAATGCCATCGCTGACCACCAGATCGCTGCAGGGGTCACCGGACCGGACCGCTACCGGCTGTCGTTCAGCATCATGATCGGTCTGCTGCTCATCGCGTTCGTCTGCAACGAACTGATCCGCACGCCGAAGCCGCCCACCACTGAGCCCGCACTGCAAGGGAGTACACATGGACGAGCGTAAATCGCAGAATCTCACGCTCGCGGTCATCGGCTGGCTGTGGGTGGGTATCCCGTTATGCTATGGCCTGGTTCAGTTGGTGCTGAAGATCCCGGCACTGTTCACCGGCTAGCGTCAGCCCCCGCAGATCACCTTCGGTATCGGGTCGTACACCACGGTGTGCGACTCACTGCGCGTCTGTCCGGTGGCGATCTCGGTCAACGTGCGGGTGTCGGTGATGGTGAACCCCGAACCGCCACCGCTGGCGCTGCACGCCTCCCCGGCGGGAATCGTGATCGTCGGCGGGCTGGTGGGGCGGCTGCGCGCGCTCTGCGCCGAGGTCACCTCGTAACGCTTGATGCCGACGATCCGAACCATGATCGAACTGGAGGTCCACTCGGTCTGGATCTGCACCGAGGTGGGCCCGTCGTTGCGGAACTTGACGTCCAGCACGTCACCGAACACCGTCGCCTCCCGGCCCGCCGGGTAGCGACTGATGTAGTAACTGTGTTCGTGGTGCTCGATGTCTTCCATACCGGCGAAATAGGCCGCATTGAACAGCGTGGTGGCCACCTGCGAGACACCGCCACCGACCCCGCGGGCCGGCCTGCCGCGCTCGATGATACCGGCCTCGACGTACCCGGCCGCGGCGTTGCGTGGATTGGTTGCGCCGTTGAGGCTGAACGTTTCTCCCGGACGCACGACGATCCCGTTGATCTGTTCGGCGGCGCGTCGGATGTTGCGGCCGGAGTCTCCGGCGAAACCGCCCGTCTGGAACTCACCGATGACCTGCACCGGGCCGAGCGCGCCGAGATCCTCGACGGTGACTTCGGCATCCTCGGCGACGTAGACCGCATCGATATCGCGGTCCTCGGTCTGCTCCAACACCGTGAGCAGATCACCCAAGGTGTCCGAGTAATCCACCCGTCGACCGTCCTGCGCGGACGCCAAAACCGGTGGGGTGACGGCGAAGTCGATATCGGCGTCGCGGACCGGAACCTCCGATGCGGCCAGTTGTGGGCGCAGGGCGTCGACGATCACGTTCTCGTCGAGCTCGGGCTCCAGCCCGTCGCCGGTGGCGCGGAAACTCAGGGCGGTGGCGATGACGTCGGTGGAGATGACCGCACGCGCGCCGGCGTCACCGTTGACCGTGACCGGACCTGACACCGCGGGGTCGGCGATCGCGGTCAGCGCCTCCTCGACGTCGGCGCTGGTGGTCTCGGGCGCGATCTCCACCACCGGCAGGTCCAGCGTCTCGCCGAGCGCCCATTCGCGGATGACCAGATCCGCCGCGGCCGGCATGTCCAGCCGTTGCCCCGATTCCGGATCCGAGGCCACCGGTTCGCCGTCCACGAATACGATCGCCCCCTCGACTGGATCTTCGGCGATCTGCGCGCCGAGATCATCCAGCGTCGCGGAAAGGGCCTGATCGTCGGCCGACGTGACCAGTCCGATCGGGGTCTTGACGAAAAACGACATGACCCGGGTGATCGGATTCAGAGGTTGGCCACCGGACTGTTCGACCGTGGCACGCAGATCTGGGGTGAGGCCCACCGCACCCGGGTCCACGACGGCGTCGAGTGTCCCCAGCGTCACCGGAACCGGGCGCTGCGTTCGTGGCGTGATCTCCGCGCGCAGGCGCTGCTCAGCGGCCTCGTGGGTGAGTCCGCCGATCGGCACACCGGCCGCGGTGACACCGCGCGGCACCTTGGACGAGGTGGTGATCAGGTCCGCGGCGTACAGCGCTCCCAGCAGCACAATCGGGAACCCCAGGCCCAGCAGCAACCGCCGATGACGACGAAGCCCGGCGATGCCGGAGTCCGTGCGCTGCTCATGAGCCATTGATAGCTGAACCCCACACCGTCAGGCCGGTATTCCCGCGGGCGCCCGCAGTTCGGCGAAGTTCACCACCAAACCCTACCTGCGCAGACACGCTCGCGCCGGTGTCGTCAGCCGAAGCTGATCAACACCACGCCGGCCAACACGGCGGTGGCGGCGATGGCACGCCGGCCGCCGAGTCGCTCACCGAGGAACATCGCGCCGATCAAGACCCCGAAAATGATGCTGGTCTCGCGCAGCGCCGCGATGGCTGCCAGGACGCCGCTGGTCTGCGCCCACAGCACGATCGAGTAGGCCGTCAGTGAGATCACCCCGCCGGTGATGCCCGCGGGGGCGGATTCGCGCAGCGCCGGTCCCAGCCGTCCGCGCCGACGGATCGCCGCGAGCAGGACCAGCGGTGGACCTTGGAGCAGGAACATCCACCCGATGTAGGCCGTCAGCGGCGCCTGCTGCACACCCAACCCGTCGACGACGGTGTAGGCGGCGATGGTCAGACCCGTCAGGAAAGCCGCCGCCAGCGCCGGCACGTCGCGACGGGCCGGCCGGCCACCGACGAACACCAGCGCGATCAGGCCGGCCGAGATCGTCAGGACACCGGCCAGCTCGGCGGGTGGCAGGTCGTTGCCCAGCACCACCAGCGATATCAGCGCCACCACCCACGGTGACGTGCCGCGCGCCAGCGGGTACATCTGGCTGAACTCACCGAGTTGGTAGCTCTTGAGCAGCAGCAGGTTGTAGACGATGTGCAGCGCGGCGGACGCGATGATGAACGGCCAGGCCCCGGCCGGCGGGAATCCCGCCACCACCGCCAGGACTCCGCCACCGACGGTATCCACCGCGCCGATCAGTGCGAAACCCACCAGCTGGTCACGGACACTGTGCGCCAACGAGTTCCAGATAGCGTGTAACAGCGCCGCCAGCAGCACCGCGGCAGTGACGACAGGGGTCATCCCAGGACCTTCCTGGTGACGCGGGCGCGCGTCACCGAAGATCCTCCAGGCTTTTATCCGGTCAGATGACCGCAGGCTGTTCGGAACCCACGGTGGCGTCGCTCGGACCAGTCGCGCGTGAACGCCGGAACCCTAGACGCTGTCGAATGCGACCCTACACCGCCGGTTCTGCCGAGCAGCGGACAACCGGGGCGGCGTGGACAAGGATGATCTTGTACTTCGGCCGTCGAGGAAAGGGTGCCGCGATGTTGATCATGCGCAGGATCGTGCTGGGACTGGCTGTGGCGGCCGGCGCCGCGGCAGTGGCGACATCGGCCCCCGCCGCGGCCGAGCCGCCACCCAACTGCACCGCCGCTGACCTGGCCGGTGTGGCCGGTGGCGTGACGATCTCGACCTCGGCCTACCTGTTCACGCACCCCGAGGTGAACACGTTCCTCACGGGGTTGGAGGGGTTGCCCCCGGAACAGACGCGTGAGCGGGCGCACGACTACATGGAGGCCAACCCCCAGGTCGCCGCCGAGCTACGCGGTATCCGTCAGCCGCTGACCGATTTCCGGGCACGGTGCGGTATGACGGCGCCGCTTCAGCACGATGTGCTGGGCTGAGATGAGAATCGCGTTTGTGCGCACCGTGATGGTGGCGATCGTCATCGCCGGGGGTGCGGGTGTCACGGTCGTCGCGCCGGCGGGTGCGTCGGTCTGTGGGTCCATCGGCGGCAACCACGTCAACGTTTCCGGTTGCACCGATCCGTTCGGGTACCTCGACAGCGCGCTGCCGTCCCCACCGCCGCCGCCCCCACCGCTGGGTGCGCCGCCACCACCACCCCCGCCCGCCTACGTCCCGCCACCGCCGGCGCCGAACGTCAACGTGTGTGCCAACTTCGGCAGGCGGATCAGCGTCACGGGGTGCGTGTGACCGCGGCGTCACTGCCTGGGTGAGGTAGTTGTGTAGGTGTGACCGAGGATTCCGTTGCACCAGATCGTGTGCGCCGACGATGGCCACGGGTTGTCACCGGCGTGGTCGCAGCGCTCGCCGTGGCACTCGGAATTGCCACTGCGGCCGCACAATACGGACTGCCCTGGTGGAAGGGGGACCGCAACCACAATCATGAGTTCGGTGGTCTGCGTTACCAGGTGCACCTGCCGCCGCAGTACGACGGCGGGACCGCGCTGCCGGTCGTGATGGCCATCCATGGTTGCGGGATGACCGGATACGGCTGGAACTCGATGAAGTCGACGACCCAGTTCAACACGGTGGCCGACCGGGAAGGCTTCATCGTGGTCTATCCGACCCAGCGGATGTTCCGGGATCTGCTGAACTGCTGGGAATCCGGCGACCCTCGGCAGCAGCACCGCAACGCTGGGGAGCCGGCTCTGTTGGCAGGGGTGGCCCGGCAGGTCATCGATGAATACGGCGCCGACGCCGACCGCGTGCACGTCGTGGGTGCCTCCTCGGGTGCGGGGACCGCGGTGATCCTGGGCGCGACCTATCCGGATGTGTTCGCCACCGTCACGTCGGTGGCCGGTGGGGAGTACGGCCTCAACCAGGTCGATCCCGACCACCCGGACGGCACGCCACCGCAGTACACGGCACGGCAGGCGTGGGCGCAGATGGGCGAACGTGCCCGGCCCGTGCCGCTGCTGGTCATCCAGGGCACGGACGACACCGTGGTGCCGCCCCTGGTGGCGACCCGGCTCATCGAACATTGGTCGGCGGTCCACGACTTGGTCGACGACGGGCTGCTCAACGACAGCCTCGGGCTGGTCGAGGCCACGGACGAGGTGCCCGCCGCCGACGGGCGCCACCCGTACACGCATACTGCGCTGCGGCACCCGGACGGGTTGGTCGCCATCGAGAGCTATCTCGTCGAGGGGATGGGGCATACCTACTCCGGCCCCGCGGCCGAGGGTTTGTTCACCGACCGGTCGGGACCCGATGTGAGCTCTATCGCTTGGGATTTCGCGAAGCGGCACGCATTGAAATGATGTGTGCGGAAAGGATCAGTTCTGTGTTCACCATCGAGGTACCCACCCTGGCCATTGCCGGCTCCGCGGAACGCTTTCCCGTCCGCAGGGTGTACTGCGTGGGTCGCAACTATGCCGAGCACGCTCGGGAGATGGGTGCCGACCCGGACCGTGAACCGCCGTTCTTCTTCACCAAACCGGCTGACGCGGTGTTCACCGTGGCGCAGGGCTATCAGGGCGGCGCGGCGCACAGGCTGCCGTACCCACGGCAGACCGAGAAGCTGCACCACGAGATCGAACTCGTCGTCGCGCTCGGTACCGGCGGCGCCGATATCGACCCCGACCAAGCCCTGCAACATGTTTGGGGCTACGGCGTCGGCGTCGACCTCACCCGCCGCGACCTGCAGGACACGGCGAAGCAGACCCGCCGCCCCTGGGATCTGTCCAAGGGCTTTGATGCCTCCGGTCCCGTCTCGGAGCTGGTGCCCGCCGAGACGGTGGATCCCGGCAGTGGCCGGATCTGGATCACCGTCGACGACGAGTTACGCCAGCAGGGCGATCTGGCCGACCAGATCTGGCCGGTGGCCGATGTGATCGCGCATCTGTCGCGGTCGGTTACCCTGGCGCCCGGGGATCTCATCATGACAGGGACACCTGCGGGGGTGGGGCCGATCGCACGCGGGCAACAGGTCCGCGGTGGGATCGACGCGGTGGGGGAGTTGTCGTTCGTGGTCGACTGAGCAAGCAGACCGTCGACGAGCGACCCCAAACCGTCACCCGCCACGGCGTGTCAGCGGCACAACACGGCCGCTCGCGGCTCTCAACCAGGCCGGTTCACCGTCCGCTCGGTCATCCCGCGCCGCTCGTCGGCCCACGAGTCGACCAGCTTTCGGGCACCCTCGACGGACATCGGCCCCCACCACTGGTCGTCGGGATGCACCACCACGACCGGCGCATGGTTGCACGGGAACAGGCACCCACTCTGCGTCACCAGGATGTCATCGTCACCGAGCTCCCGTTGGCGCAGTTGGTCGTTCAAGGCGGCGGCGGTTTCGGCCGAACCTCGCGCCGTGCAACGCGGTCCGCGGCACACCAGCACATGGCGTCCGTGTCTGGGAACGTCATCCCACGCCGGCGAGGACAGTCCGGCCTCGGTGCCGGTGACCGAGCCACCCGGGACACTGATGTCGAGTACACCCGGGTTTGCCCGCACCCAATGGCCCGCGATACGGCGCAGCCAGGATCGGGCCGGTGCCGGGCCACCCAAACTGGGTACTGCGACCAGCCTGACCTCGGTACCGGGAGTGACGGACGCGATGTCGTCGAGCACGTCCAGCAGTGACGGGGTCCCCAACTGCAGATACGCGATGCGGGCCTCGACCTGTTCGGCGAGCACCAGCAGGTCGGTATTGGCGGTGGGGGCGTCGATACCGAGACCGACGAGAACAAGCTGCTGGGTGCGCACTGCGGCGGGCTCCCTTCTCGGGGAGTTCCGCCCCGTCACTCGAAAGGTGCGACAGGGCCGAGTATCTGACTCACGAAGCGGGCTTCGTTCACAGTGGCGGTACCGTGCCGGAATCGCACCGGGCTTCCTCTGGCCGCATCGCGGGTGACCCGAACAGTAGCAGTCCGCTAGGCGACAGCTTCCACGGAAACGGCCGGCGCGCACGACGCGCAGTCCGAGTAATCGATGTCGATATGGCCGCAGGTCGTGCAGATGAAAGGAATCACGGTGGCACCTTCCGCGTTGTTGTGCGGCGCCCCGTTGCGCCCGATGCCTGCCTGTACCCGGCTGTCCGCTGATCCAAACTGTCAGTAATCCCAGACGGCCGGGATGAACCGGAACGCACCGCCCGCGACCGCCACATGGCACACCGACGGGAACGGCAGATGGGTGGCCACCAGCTGTTCGCCGCTAGCAGCCAGATCGGTCAGCAACTTGATCCGCACCCGTGTCGACTCCTCGGGGTCGTGCTCGAAACCGTTCTGCCACTCCGGCTTGTCGAATGCCGGCTGGAAGACGGCGTCGCCGGCGAAAGTGAGTGCCTCACCGCGGGATTCGATGCGCACGACGCTGTGACCGGGGGTGTGGCCACCGGTGCGGCGCAGCAATACCCCCGGCGCGACCTCGTACTCCTGCTCGAAGGTCCGCAGCTGGCCACGGTAGAGGTCCAGGAACTGGGCGGCGGTGCGGCGCAGCACCGGGGGGATCGGCGCGGGCATCACGGTGTGGCTGAAGTCGGGTGTACCCCAGAACTCCGCCTCGGCCGTCGCGACATGCACCCGCAGGTCGGGCCGCAGCTTGTTGCGCAGTCCGTCCACCAGCAGGCCACCGATATGGTCCATGTGCAGGTGGGTGAGCACTACATCGGTCACCGACGAGGGTTCGATGCCCGCCGCGACCAGTCGCATACCCAGCTGCCCCGCGCGCGGGAAGTCGGGAAACTCGGTGCCCAGCCCCGAGTCGATCAGGATGGTCTTGCCGCCGCTGCGCACCACGGCCACGTTCAGCGGCCAGTCCAGGATCTCCGGCGGCAGAAAATTCTCCTTGAGCCAGGCCGCATATTCGGTCGGTTCGGCGTTGGTGGCCATCGTCGATGCGGTAATGGGCAGTACTCCGTCGCTGATCACCATCACGTCGATGTCGCCGACCTGCAGCGCGTACCGGGACGGCACCAATTCATCGAGGCCCCGTTCGACCCGGGTGAGGTTGTCCACGCTCATATTCGTCTCCTGACGTCGGCGAAGGTGCGGGCTGCTCCTTCTGACCGGTCGAACGCATGGCTTTCTCGTGAGTCATCCCACACCCGCAAAATGGTTCTGACCTCTAGCTGTACTGACCTGAGAGGTTAGGTACGCGGCTGGCGGGTGGTTGACCCTTGAGTGCAGTGTGGCCGCGGTGATGATTGTAGGTGTGTAGCCAGCG